>JBILLY010000917.1:0-2602 GCA_044375835.1 Opitutaceae bacterium | reverse complement strand
CGAGAGCGAGTAATAGGAACTGAGGAACGACGATTGGCCGAAGCCGAAGGAGCTGGGGTAAGGCGAGCTGCGGACGGGGCTGACGGCAGGCGGCGTGACGAGGGCCAGCTGGCGGAGCGGGTTGTCGCGCACGCTGACGATGACGGCGTTGCCCGAGTTGAGCGGATCGGAGGGGTTGGGGCGAAAATCGACGCGGATGATGCGATCGGCGATGGAGAGATCGGTGACGAGCACATGGCCGGCGGCGAGCAACTCGCCGGAGATCCGCGCCTGGATCGCGGACCATTGTTCGGGGGTGGGCTGCAGTCCGCCTTTGACCGTGACGGAGAGTGCGAACGTGACCGGGCGATGGTGTTGTGCCGCGACGACCCGGCCGCGCGAGGACGTGGAAAGATTCGAGCAACCGACGATGCCGACGACGGAGACAGCGAGGAGGCCGACGCGGAGCAGACGGGTGGAGTTCATGGCGCGGGTGGGGGTTGGGGGACGCCTGACAGGCAGCCACCAAGCGCCGATTCGGACAAAGTTTCGAGACCCAAATGCCTGGTGGCGATGGCTACCTGACGCGTCGCCGACGAAAACGGTGCGGTAAAACCGAGGCACCGCCGCCGTGGAGGCGGCGCCAGCCCGGGTGGATGCGCGGCACGGTCTCGCCGGGGGCGGGCGCCGGAGGGAGATTGCGCGGTCGCCGGCGGAGGAGGAGGCGGGGGCGGCGACGGGCCGCGTTGCGCTACTTCTGCAGCGCTTCGAATTCCTTGCGCAGGGAAGCGGCGAGGATGTTCTTCACCACCACGACCTGCAGCTCCTTCTTGCCGCCGGAGCGCAGGGCGAGCTTGAGGGGGATCTCGTCGCTGGTGACGCCGAGCTGGGAGACCATGGGTTCGAGGGCGCCGCTGGCGCCGGGGGCGATGGTCAGCTTGGGCGGGCGGACGGCGAAATTGCCGAGGTCGGAATTCACTTCGGTGACCTCGATCTCGACGGGCTCGGTGCCGCGATTTTCGAAGGCGACCTTGAGCGTCACGGGCGGCATCGGGCTGCCGGCAGCGCGGCGGGCGCGGGCTTGGCGCATGTAATCCTGCATCGCTTCTTTTTGCTCTTCCTCGGAGTCGCCGTAGCCGCCGATGTTGTAGACCTCGGTGAAAGCGCCGGCCTCGTCGTTGCGGCGACGACCGCCGGGGCCGAAGACGTTGTCGTCGCCGGGGCCGCCGCCTTTGCGGCCGAGACCCTTGCCGGCGGGACCGCGGACGCCGCGGTCGAAACCGCGGCTGACGGTGGCGAGGGCGGCGAGTTTGCCGTCGAGAAACGTCGATTCACCGCGCATGGCGACGGGGCGCTCGACCTGGCCGGAGGCCGCTTCCTCGAGCATCAGATCGCGGGGGCCGGTGTGCGAACCGCAGCCGGAGGCGAGGGTGAGCAACGAGGCGGAGGCGAGGCCGACGAGGAGCGAAAAGGGGAGCGCCGAATTCTTCATGGGTGGTCGTTCGACGCCAAGGGGAGGCAAAGGTTGCGGCGAAGGCAAGGGCGGGTATCGGGGCGAATCTTTCTGGCGTCCGGGCCGTCTTTCCTGCTCACACGGATGCAACCTGCATGGAATCAAGTTCACCGAATGCGCTGGCGGATCTGGTGCGACGGGCTCAGCGGGGCGACGAAAACGCCCAGCGGGACCTCATCGTCGGCTACCAGCACCGCGTGGCCGGTTTTGTCTACGCCATGACGGGACGCAGCGACACCGTGGAGGACCTGGCGCAGCAGGTTTTCATCAAGATGATCCGCGCGCTCGACCGGCTGCAGGCGCCGGAGCAGTTCGAGTCGTGGCTCTTCCGGCTGGCGCGCAACACGTGCATCGACCAGCTGCGGCGGCAAAAGCTGCGACGCATCTTTCTGCCGTTCGGCGAAGAGCACGAGAACATCCCGGAGCCCGAGGGGGCGGTCGGCACGGAAGAGCTGGACGCGCTGCGGCACGCGTTGGCGCAGCTGCGCCCGCAGGATCGGGCGCTGCTCGCGCTCGTGCAGGAAGGCCGGAGCCACGCGGAGATCGCCGAAGTCCTTTCCACCAGTGTGGCCGCGGTGAAAGCTCGCCTTCACCGGGCCCGCGAGCACCTTCGCGAGCATTACCAACCCGACCATGAGACCTGAACCCGAAGCCTGGCGCGACCTGCAGCAACACGCCTCCGCCCGACTGCGCGGCGGCTTCGCGGACCGCGTGCTGCGGCAAGCGCGCGGCCCCGCGCCCGAGACGTGGCGGCACCTGGCGGCGGAGGGTGCCGCGAGCCTGCGGCCGGGCTTCGCCGAGCGCGTGCTGCGCGCGGCGCGGGCGGCGGCGGACCTGCCGTCGTTCGGCACGCAGTTCATCTGGAGCGCGGCGACGGCGGCGGCGTGCGTGGTGGCGGTGGTTTTCCTGCATGAGCGGAATCTGCGCCTGGCGGACGACCGCAATCTGGCGGAGTGGCGCCAGCTGGCGGCCGGGGCGGACGATCTGGATTCGGGCGAGCTATGACGCAACGGATCTTCGTCGCCCTGCTGACGGTCGTCGTGTTCGGCGCCGGGTATGCGGCCCGCCTCTTCACCGAGGTGCGGCATCCGGTGCCGCCGGCGCCGGCGG
>JBILLY010000918.1:0-2602 GCA_044375835.1 Opitutaceae bacterium | reverse complement strand
CGCGAGGCCGCGCTGCTGGTGCACGATCGCAGCGTCGAAACGCGGGTCCCGCTCCGCGTGAAGCCGGGCGCCGCCGCGACCGTGGTGTTTGAACTAGCCGAGCCGATCGATTTCCCCGCCGACGTGAAGACCGAGTTCACGGTCAGCGTTCTCTCCTATGGCGCTTCAAGTCCGACGCGGTGGCGTTTGGAAGCGACCGGGGACGATCCCGCGCTGCTCGCAGCTTCGGCCGTGCGCTCCGCTGCCCTGCGCGCGGAAGCGGAACGAACGCCCGCGGAGCGCGTGACGCTGCGCAACCGTTTCGAGACGACCCGGCCGCCGGGCCGGAAGCTGGAGGACGAAATCGCCCGGCTGCACCGGCAGATCGAGGCGACGCAGCGTGAATATTCCACGACGATGGTGATGGAGGAGATGGAAAAGCCGCGGGAGACGTTCATTCTGATCCGGGGGGCCTACGACAAAAAGGGCGAGCGCGTCGACGCCGCCACGCCGGCGATTCTTCCCCCGCTGCCCGCGGACGCACCGCGCAACCGGCTCGGGCTCGCGCGCTGGCTCGTCGATCCCGCGAATCCGCTCACGGCCCGCGTAACCGTCAACCGTTTCTGGCAGGCCGTGTTCGGCACCGGCTTGGTGAAGACGAGCGAGGACTTCGGCTCGCAGGGCGAGCCGCCCTCGCACCCGGAACTGCTCGACTGGCTCGCGAGCGAGTTCGTGCGCAGCGGTTGGGATGTGAAGGCACTGATGCGGATGCTCGTGACGAGCGCGACCTACCGGCAGCAGTCGCGTTTCACGCCGCAGCTGCGCGAGCGGGATCCGGAAAACCGGCTGCTCGCGCGCGGGCCACGGTTCCGGCTCATGGGAGAGTTTGTCCGCGACCAGGCGCTCGCCGCCGGCGGACTGCTCGTGCCGAAGCTCGGCGGCCCCTCGGTCCGGCCTTACCATCCTCCTGGGCTTTACGAAGGCGTCGCGCCCACGAGCGAAGACACGGTGAAAACCTACATCGCCGGCCAGGGAGACGACCTCTACCGCCGCTCGCTCTACACGTATTGGAAGCGCTCGGTGCCGCATCCCGCGATGCTGGCGTTCGACGTGCCGTTCCGCGAAGTGTGCAGCGTGAAGCGCTCGCGCACCAACACCCCGCTGCAGGCGCTGAACCTGCTGAACGACCCGACTTACGTGGAGGCGGCCCGCTTCATCGCGCGCCGCATGCTGCACGAAGGCGGGAACACGGCCGCGGCCCGGCTGGGATTTGGCTTCCGCCTGCTGTTCGCCCGCCCGCCGCAACCCGCCGAGCTGGCAGGCTTGGAGACGGCGCTCGCCCGCGCGCAGGCCGACTTCACCGCCGATCCGGCTGCCGCGGCGGAGTTGCTCGGCGTGGGCGAGACCCGCGCGGAAACCGCGCACCCGGCACCGGAGCTGGCGGCGTATGCGCTGGTCGCAAGCACGCTGCTCTGCACGGACGAGGTCCTCACGAAGCAATAGCGCCCATGAATCCGTTTACCGAACGCCTGCATCATCTGACTCGCCGGCAGTTTCTCGCCCGCTCGGGCATCGGCCTTGGGGCCGCGGCGCTCGCCTCGCTGCTCAATCCCCGGCTCTTCGCGGCCGCGCCCGCAGCGCAGCCGAAGTTCCATTTCGCCCCGAAAGCCAAACGCGTGATCTGGCTCACGCAATCGGGCGCGCCGTCGCAGCTCGATCTTTTCGACTACAAGCCGCAACTCGCATCGTGGTTCGACAAGGATTTGCCCGATTCCGTGCGCGGCGGTCAGCGGCTTACCGGCATGACCGCGAACCAGACGCGTTTCCCGATCGCGCCGAGCGTCTTCAAATTCACGCAGCACGGCGAGAGCCGCCTCTGGATGAGCGAGCTGCTCCCGCACACGGCGAAAATCGCCGACGAACTCTGCGTGATCCGCTCAATGCACACGGAGGCGATCAACCACGACCCGGGCATGACGCTCCTGCAAACCGGATTTCAGATCGGCGGCCGCCCGTCGTTCGGCGCGTGGGTCGCCTACGGTCTCGGATCCGAGAACGCCGATCTGCCCGCCTTCGTCGCGATGGTCTCGCTCCCGACGGGCAAGGTGAATTCGCAGCCGTTGCACGAGCGGATGTGGGGCGCGGGCTTCCTGCCGGCCAAATACCAGGGCGTGCGTTTCACGCCGACGAAGGACCCCGTGCTCTACCTGTCCAACCCGCCCGGCATCACCCCGGAGCGCCGCCGCGCGATGCTCGACCATCTCGCGGAACTGAATCGCGGCACGCTCGCAGATTATCAGGACCCGGAAACGCATGCGCGGATCGATCAGTTCGAGATGGCCTTCAAGCTCCAGGCCAGCGTCCCCGAGCTCGCGGACCTGTCCAAGGAAACGCCCGCAACCTTCGATCGCTACGGCCCCGAGTCGCGCAAGCCCGGCAGCTACGCCGCCAACTGCATCCTCGCCCGCCGGCTCGCCGAGCGCGGCGTGCGGTTCATCCAGTTGTATCACCGCGGCTGGGACCAGCACGGCAACCTGCCCCGCGAGATCCGCAGCCAGTGTTACGACACCGATCAACCGACCGCGGCGCTGATCATGGACCTCCGCGATCGCGGCCTCCTCGA
>JBILLY010000914.1:0-2606 GCA_044375835.1 Opitutaceae bacterium | reverse complement strand
TCTCCGCCCCCAAGCTCCTCGCCCGCGCGCTCCACGCTCCCCCCTCCACGCCCAACTGAGCCGATGAAAATGCTCTTCACCTTTCTCGCTACCTTCGTTCTCGGCGCCGTCGTCGCTCTCGCGATCCGCACCGCCCGCCACGACCCGCACGCTGCCCCCGCCGCCGACCCGCACGCCGCGCCCACCCACGCCGCCCCTGCGACCTCGGCCCCCGCCGCTTCACCTCCCGGCGCGACCGCCGCCCCCGCGGCGCCGGCCCCCGCATCCGCTCACCATGCCGCCGTTCCGCCCCCCGCCCCCGTCAACACCCTCTGCGCCATCTGCGGCATGAAGGTCGACCCGTCGCTCCCCACCGCCACTTACCAGGGCAAAACCATCGCCTTCGGCTGCCGCATGTGCCCGCCGAAATTCAAAGCCGACCCCGACAAATACGGCCCGCTCTACCTCCGCAACGAAGTCATCACCCGCTGACCTCGCCTTTCCCGCGACCTCCCCTCTCTCCGTCTCTTCTCCGCCCCGCAGCCATCCCCGCACGTCTCCGCCGCACCTTCCGTTCCCGCGATGTCCTCCTCTCCCCGTTGGCTCACGCCCCTCGCCGCCGCGCTCGGCACGGCGCTCGGCGCCGCCGTCATCGCGTTCCTCCCCGCGTCGACCCTGTTCGTCGCCCAAATTTCAAATCCTGAGATCTCAAATTCCACCGCCGCCGGCGAGCGCTGGGCCTGCCCGATGATGGACTTCATCGGCCAGAAACCCGGCGACTGCCCCGTCTGCGGCATGAAGATGACCAAGGTCACCGCCGGCGAACTCACCGCCGAGCAACAGCGCCGCATGGGCGTCGCCACGACCGTCATCGGCACCGGCCCCGCCGTCGCCACCGTCCACGCCTACGGCGCCGTCCGCTACGACGACCGCACCCTGCAAGTCGTCATCCCCCGCGTCGCCGGCCGCGTCGTCAAACGCCACCCCGCCGCCCTCCACCCCGGCACGCTCGTCGCCGCCGGCGCCCCCGTCGTCGATCTCTACAGCCCCGAAGTCTTCGCCGCCCAGGGCGAACTCGCCGCCGCCCTCAAGCTCCCCGACGGCCACTCCCTCCACGCCCTCACCGAACGCTTCATCCGCTGGAATCTCCTGCCCGTCGCCACCGCCATTTTGCAAGGCGGCGCGCCCGTCGACACCGTCACCCTTACCACGCCCTTCGCCGGCATCGTCACGATCGCGGGCGACGCCGCCGAGGGCATGGCCCCCGCGCGCCTGCCGCAGGTCGGCCAGGAAGTCATGGCCGACACCCCGCTCCTCCGCCTCGTCGAACCCCGCGCCTTCATGGTCGTGGTCCACGTGCCCGAAGCCCGCGCCCACTGGCTCCGCCCCGGCCAACCCGTCCAGCTTTCCTCCGACGACCGCGGCCCCCTGCCCGACGTCGCCGCCTCCATCTCCTGGGTCGCCCCCGAACTCAACGCCGAGATCCGGGCCCGCGAGATCCACCTCCACCTCTCCGATCCCGCGCAACGCCTGCTCGTCGGCAGCCTCGTCCACGCTCGTATCCAGGTTTCCCTCACCGCCGACGACCTCGGCCTCCCCGCCACCCCGTCCGCGCCCGCGTCGTCCCCCCCCCCCCCCCCCCCCTCCCAGTCCGCCGCGCCCCCCGCGCCGCCCGCCGTCACGCTCATCCCCAAAACCGCCGTCCTCTCCACCGGCGTCCGCCACGTCGCCTGGAAAGTCTCCGGTCGCCAGTCCGACGGCCGCGTCTCCTTCGCCCTCGCCCCGCTCGCCCTCGGTCCCCGCCTCGAATCCGCCTCCGGACTCGATGTCTACGTCGTCCGCGCCGGCCTCCAGCCCGGCGACGAGGTCGCGACCCAAGGCGCCTTCTTGATCGACGCCCAATCCCAACTCGCCGGCACCCCCAGCCTCCTCTTCCCGCTCGGAGCCGCCCCCGCCGCCCCGCACCAACACTGACCCGCCCGCCTCCGACTCCGTCGCTCTCCGCTCCAGCCTCTCCGCTCTCAGCCACCGTCGCCCCCGACCACTTTCCCCGGTGCTCGCCTTCTGCATCCGCCACCCGCTGCTCACGCTCTCCGCCGCGCTCGCCCTCGCGCTCGGCGGCCTCTGGTCGTGGCGGCACGTGCCGGTCGATGCCATCCCCGACGTCAGCGACAACCAGGTCATCGTCTGGGCCGAGTGGCCCGGCCAGAGCCCGCAGGACATGGACCGCCAGGTCACCTCGCGCCTCTCCCGCGAGTTGCAAGGACTCCCCGGCGTCCAAACCGTCCGCGGCCTCTCCCTCTACGGCGCCAGCTACCTCTACGTCATCTTCGAGGAGCGCCGCGACCTCTACGATTGCCGCACCCGCGTCCTCGAACGCCTCTCGCAACTCGGCAACCTTCTCCCCGCCGGCGTCAAACCCCGCCTCGGCCCCGACGCCACCGCGATGGGCCAGGTCTACGCCTTCACGCTCCAGGGACCGCGCGACCTCGAGTCCAAACGCTCCGTGCTCGACCAAATCGTCGTCCCCGCGCTCCGCGCCGTCCCCGGCGTCGCCGAGGTCGCGCCCGCCGGCGGCGTCGTCCGCGAATACCAGATCGACGTCGAGCCCACCCGCCTCGAGGAGC
>JBILLY010000915.1:0-2606 GCA_044375835.1 Opitutaceae bacterium | reverse complement strand
CTGACCCGCGGAGGCAGCGGCGCCGCATCGCCGCCACTCCGATTTTCCGGCTCTCGGCTCTAAGCTCTCAGCTCCCGACCGAATTCCCGCCCCTCACGGCAGCGCCGCCAGCGGCACCTTCCGCACCCGCAGCCGCGCCAGCCGGCTCTTGTCCGCCTCGCCGCCCGCGCAATACGCCAGCAGCACCGCGTCCGGCGTGAAGTGGATCGCCGTGTAACAGTAGCCCGCCGTCGGCTCCTCCGGCCCGTCGATCACCTTCGCCGCCGTCCACCGCCCCGTCGCCGTCGGCGCGGTCGCGATCACCAGCGGCGTGCGGTCTCCGCCCGGCGCGCGCATCGGCCGCGTCTCGTATCCGGGCGCCGGATTCCACACCGCCAGCAGTTTCCCGCCCGGCGTCCGCTTCACCGACAGCGGTGAATTCGGCGACGTAAACCGCGACGGCCCCGCCGTCGTCCACGTCTCGCCGCCGTCCGCCGAAAACAGCTCGTATTGCCGCCCGAGGTCCGTGCGCGCCCACGCCCACAGCCGCCCCGGCTCCGTTTCCAGCACGCCCGGTTCCTGCAGGCCGCTGCGCGTGTGCACCGACGGCAACGTCACGCTCCCCGCCGCTTCGCGCCACGTGCGCCCGTCGTCGTCCGACAGGAAAAACGCCGCCACCCCGCGCCAGTCCACCGCCGCCGCCTCGTTGCGGTCCGCCCGCGCCGGATGCCGCGCCGCCGGGATCACGAGCCGTCCCGAGGCCAGCCGCACCACGCGGTCGTTGTTCACCACGTAGTAGCCGCCCGCCGGCATGCAGTTCACCGGCGCCCCCCACGTGCGCCCGTCGTCCGCCGAGCGCATCAGCCACATCCGCATCTCGTGCCAGCTGAAGCGCAGCAGATAGAAAAGGCCCAGGTCGCCGTTGCCCAGCCGCAGCAGCGAGACGCTCATCACGTTCATCGCCTCCTCCTCGCGCGGGATCGCGATGAACGTGTCCGCCGACCACGTCTCGCCGCCGTCCGCCGAGGTGCGCGCCGCGAGCCGCGCCTTCGCGTGGTCGCTGCCCGAGTCGCCGAGGAAGTGGCTGTAGACAAACAGCAGCCGCCCGTCGCGCAGATCGGCAAACGCCCCCTCGCTGTTGCGCGGGTTGCCCGGCACCGGCGGCAACTCGAGCACCACCCGCCCGGCCGCCGCCGCCGCTTTCGCCGCCGCCGGCTTGGGCGCCGCGGCCTTCTCCGCCGCCGCGAGCCCGCCTGCCAACACCGCACCGACCATCAAGCATCCGAAGATTTTCATAGGGGTAAGCCTGTGCCTACCGCGTCCCGACCGCGCGACCGAGCCGAAACTTGCCCCTATCTCGTCTTGCTCCGACCAGGCGGCCACGTCCAACCTTCGCGCCGCCCCATGATCCGCCGGATTGCCGTTGCCGTCATTTCGCTGCTCGCCGTCGCCGCCGCGAAAGAGCCGCTTGAATTCACCGCCTATCTCATGACCACCGCACAGCCGACACGGATTGTGCTGCGCGACACCGCCGCCGGTCACACCTCCGGCTGGCTCACCGAGGGCGATACCTTCGGCGACATCGTCGTGGGGCGGTTTGAGTCCACGACGGAAACGCTGCTGGTCACCCGCGCCGGCCAGCCGCTTGCGCTTACGCTCCGCTCCTCCCAGGTCCGTCAAGTCGAGGCCGACCGCCTCGCGGCCGCCGAACTCGCCCGCCGCCTCGACTTCGCCCGCGCTCAACTGGGCAAGCTGAGCCAGCGTTACCGTTCGGTGCACCCGGAGGTCAGCAAACAGCGCCAGTCCATTGCCGAGCTCGAGCGCCAGCTCGCGGCCCTCCGCGCCCGCGGCTGACGCCGCCCTTGCCGGGAGGCAGTGCGCGCGCCGCTCAGCTTCCAGTCGCTCAACTCTCAGTCCTCAACTCCGAACTCTCAGCTCTAGACTCTCAGCTCTCAGCTCTAGACTCTCAGCTCTCAGCCCGTCCACGCCCCCGCGCCCCCCAGCCCTAGCCGCTCAGCTCTCAGTTCGTCCACGCACCGCGCCCCTCACCGCGGAAACCGCGAGCGATCGAGCCCGGGGATCACGCGCAGCGCGTTCCCGAAATAGACTTTTTTGAGCACCTCGTCCGGCAGGCCCACGCCATACATCGCCCAGAAGGCGTGGTATTTTTTGTGATAGGGAAAATACTCGTCGTTGCTCTCCAGCACGCGGAAGTAGGTCTTGTATTCGGCCGGCACCCACGAGTCTTTGCCCATGAGAATCCGGTCCTGGTATTTGGTGAAAAACTCCCGCGCAAACCGCGGCTGCCGGCCCGGCTCGTAGATCACCGCGCCGAGCTCGACCATCATGTTGGGCATCTCGTCCAGCAGCTTGCCGAGAAACGCGAGATCGTGCCCATACCACCCGAGGTGCGCGCTGATGAACGTCGTCTTCGGGTGCCGCCGGAAGATCGCGTGCTGCTCGGCCATCAGCGTCGTGAAGTCCGGCAGGTCGTCGCCGAAGCGCCCGCGACTCGGGTGCAGCGTGAGTTCGAGCCAGCGCTCGTTCTTGGCGTCGACCGGGAGGAAAAACGCCGGCGGCTCGCCGGTGTGGATGAGCACCGGGATGCCGAGGTCCCCCGCCTTGGC
>JBILLY010000675.1:0-3457 GCA_044375835.1 Opitutaceae bacterium | reverse complement strand
CCCGCCGGCGGAGCACGACGGCGAAGTGATCGAAGGCCGCGACCGCACGGGGCGGCTGATGGGGACCGGCATCTACAATTCGCGGTCGCAGATCGTATGGCGGCGGCTGAGCCGGGATCGCGTCGCGCTCGACGCGGCGTATCTGCGCGGCGCGCTGGAGCGGGCGATCGCGCGGCGCGCGGCGGAAGGGGCGCGGCGGCTCGTATGGAGCGAGTCGGACGATCTGCCCGGGGTGGTGGTGGACCAGTTCGGCGACACGCTGGTCGTGCAAATCCAGACGCTCGCGATGGAGAAACGGTCGGCGCTGATCGGCGACCTGCTGGCGGAATTGCTGCAGCCGGCGGAGATCATCTTCCGCAACGACGGGCCGATCCGCCGCTTGGAGGGGTTGCCGCTCGAAGTGCACACGCGGTCGGGCAAACCGTGGGAGCCGCGGTGGGTGTCGATCGAGGGCTTCGACTACTGGTTGGACCTGCAGGGCGGGCAGAAGACGGGATTTTATCTCGACCAACGGAAGCAGCACGCGGCGGTCGCCAGGTATTGCGGCGGGGCGCGCGTGCTGGATGCGTTTTGCAATCAAGGCTCGTTCGCGCTCCACGCGGCGCGGGCGGGCGCGGCCGAGGTCGTGGGGCTGGACAGCGCGGAGGACGCGGTCGCGGCGGCACGGCGCAACGCGGAGAAGAACGGCGTCGCTGCGACGTGCGAATTCGCGGTGGCGAATGTCTTCGACTGGTTCAACGCGCCGGAACGGGCGGTCGACCCGCTGTGGGACGTGATCGTGCTCGATCCGCCGCCCTTCGCGAAATCGAAGAGCGCCTTGGAAGGCGCGCTGCGCGGCTACAAGGAGATCAACCTGCGCGCGGTGAAACGGCTCGTGCCCGGCGGCATTCTGGCGACCTACACGTGCTCGCACCACATGCAGGACGCGGAGCTGCGGCAGGTGCTGGCGGAAGTGTCGGCCGATGCGCGGCGCAAGCTGCGCGTGATCGAATGGGCGCACCAGCCGGCGGATCATCCGGTGATGCTCACCATGCCCGAGAGCGAGTATTTGCGCGGCTATATTGTGAGGGCGGAGTGAACGCAGGCCGGACAGACGCGTCTCGGCCGGGGCAAATGCCGCGATCGGGTTGGATGGGTCGGGTGCGCTTCGGCGCGAGGTCCCACGTCGGAGGTTACGGATGCACTGCCGGCTTGAAGGCCCAGTGCATTCGGGCCTAGTCGTCCGCTATGGCCACGCCAACCTGCGCTCTCATCGTCGACGACGAGCAGCACGTGCGCATGTATTTGAAGCTGCTGCTGCGTGAGCTCGGCATCACGTTGACGTGGGAGGCGGACAACGGGGCCAAGGGCGTCGAACTCGCGGTGCAGAACAAGCCGGAGCTGATCCTGATGGACATCAATTTGCCGGTGAAGAGCGGGCTCGAGGCGCTGGAGGAAATCCAACGGCTCGAGCCGGGTATGCCGGTCGTGATGATCACCGGTCAGTCGTCGATGGCGGCGGTGCGCGATGCGGCGAACCTGGGTGCCGTCGGCTACATTTTGAAACATCACCCGAAGTCGATCGCGTTGCGCGAGCTGCGGGGCATCATGGCGCTGCTCGACGACGAGGCACCCGGGCCGGAGGGCGCCGCGGGTGCACCCGGAGGCGGGCCTCCGCCGTTGCCGGGTGGACCGCCGCCATTGCCGCGGTGAGCGGGCCGGGCGGCGGTGTTCGTCGGTCGGGCGGACGAGCGGTTACCAGCCGTAGCTGCGCTTGAGGCGGAGCGGTTGGTAGAGATCGCTCGGGAGTTCGGTGAGGAAGCGACTCGGGGTCTGGAGCATCGCGGGACCGCCCTTCGTGTTTACCTTGGGGAAGCAGAGGTAGAGCTCGTCGCGCGCGCGGGTGACGGCGACGTAGAAGAGGCGGCGCTCTTCCTCGACGTCGCCGGCCTCGATGGCGCGGCGGAGCGGGAAGCTGCCGTCGGCGAGGCCGATCAAAAACACGACGGCGTATTCGAGGCCCTTGGCCTGGTGGACGGTGGTGAGGCGGAGGGCGTCGGCGTCGGGATCGGCGGAGCGGTCGCTCGTCTCGCTGTTGAGGAGCATGATCTGCGCGAGCAGCTCCTGCATCTCCTCGTAGCGGCTGGCGAAGCCGATCATGGATTTGAGGTCGTCGAGGCGGGAGATGTAGTTGGCGTAGGCGCCCTTGAGGTAGTCGCCATACCAGCCGTCGATGGCGATCTCGACGGCGTTGTGCGGCTTCATGGTGCGCATCAGGTCCTTCACCTGCTGGAGCGAGGCGAGGAACTTGGGCCATTCCTCCTTGGCGTCCTTGGGAACCTTGGACGCAACGTCGTCGTTGCCGAGGGCGTCGATGAAGTCCTGCTGCATGAGGCGCGCGTGCTCGAGGGCGGCGGCGTGGAGCTTGGCGGCGTTTTTGTCGCCGACCTTGGGCAGGAGGACGGCGATGCGGTTCCAGGCGGCGGTGTCGCTCGGATTGTAGACGAAGCGCAGGAGGGCGACGAGGTCGCGGATGTGGGCCTGCTCGAAGAAGCGGACGCCGCTGGTGATCTGGTAGGGGATCTGGAGGCGGGCGAGTTCGAGCTGGATGTCGAGGGCCTGGAAGTGGGCGCGGTAGAGAATGGCGATGTCGCTGAGCGAGCAGCCCTCGTCGAGCAGACCGCGGAGACGCTGGACGATGAACTGGGCCTGCTCGCGGCCGTCCATCGACTGGACGAAGAACGGTTTCTCGGAATTGGCGCGGTGCGGGCGGAGTTCCTTCTCGAAGGCGCGGCCCTTGGGCTGGGCGAGGAGGACGCCGTTGGCGAGGGCGAGGATCTGGGGCGTCGAGCGGTAGTTGGTCTCGATGCGGTGGATGACGGTGCCGGGGTGGCGGTCGGGGAAGGTGAGGATGTTTTCGACGTTGGCGCCGCGCCACGTGTAGATGCACTGGGCGTCGTCGCCGACGGCCATGACGCGGTGGTGCGAGCCGATGAGGTCGACGATCTGGGACTGGATGACGTTGGTATCCTGATACTCGTCGACGAGGACGTGGCGGAAGCGGTGGATGAAATACTCGCGGGTGGACTCGGATTTTTTCAGGAGGTCGAGCCAGAGTTCGAGCAGGTCGTCGTAGTCGAGGATCGAGGCCTCGCGTTTTTTGTCGGCGTATTTTTTGGCGAAGAGCGGGAGGCGGTCGATGATGCCCTCGTGCTGGGGGAAGAAGCGGGAAACGGTTTCGGACAGCGGGAGCTGGGTGTTGCGCGCCATCGACAGGATCGAGTGGAGCGGCCCGGCTTTGGGGTGGGTCTTGTCCTTGAAAAATCCCTTGTCGCACTCGTCGACGGCGTCGCGAAGGACGCCCTCGCTCTCCTCGGCGTCGAGGATCGTGAAGGAGCGCGGCAGGCCGATGGCTTCGCCGAACATGCGGAGGGCGCGGTGGCCGATGCTGTGAAACGTGCCGCCCCAGAACCGGCCG
>JBILLY010000206.1:0-7455 GCA_044375835.1 Opitutaceae bacterium | reverse complement strand
GTGGAGCATCTCCTTGGCGGCCTTGTTGGTAAACGTGAGCAGCAGAATCTCGCCGGGGCGGACGCCCTGGGAGAGGAGGTAGGCGACGCGGTAGGTGAGGGTGCGGGTTTTGCCGGAGCCGGCGCCGGCGAGGACGAGCAGCGGGCCGGGCTCGGCGGTGACGGCATGGAACTGCTCGTCGTTGAGCGCGGCGCGGAAGTCGATCGGCGGGACACCGGGCGGCGCGGACGAGGAATCGAGCGGGAAATCCATGTGACGTGGTAAAGCGGGAGAGGATGGCCGCAAAGAGGCGCAAAAGGCGCAAAAGAAATCGCGGGGCGCGCGCCGGGCGGCGGAGAGCGCGGGCGGGAATCCGGAATTTGTCTAAGGAACTCGCGGCTCGCGTGTCTGACTGAGCGGACTACTTCCTTTCAGCATATCACGACCATGAACAAACTCCTCGGGACGGCGGCGGTGTGGGCGGCGGTGTGGGCGACGGTGGCGGGCGCGGCTTGGGCGCAGCCGGCTCTCACGATCTACAACCAGAATTTCGCGGTGGTGCGCGAGCGCGTGCCGCTCGACCTCAAGGCCGGCGTGAACGCGGTGAACTTCTCCGGCGCGACGCGGATGCTCGAGGCGGACTCGGTGGTGCTGCGCGACCCGACGGGGAAAGTCGCGCTGCGGGTGCTCGAGCAGAGCTACCGGGCGGACACGCTGTCGCAGGGCTTTCTGTTGTCGCTGCACGAAGGAAAGGAGATCGATTTTCTCGTGCGCGACCAAGGCGGGCGGGAAAACAAAGTGCGCGGAAAAATCATCCGCAGCGGTTACGCGCCGGGAGCGCCGCGGGCGGAGACGCCGATCGTGGAGGTGGAGGGCGCGCTGCGGTTTTCGCTGCCGGGGGAGCCGGTGTTTCCGGCGCTGAGCGACGCGGGGGTGTTGAAGCCGACGCTGGCGTGGCAGCTCGGCGCGGAAAAGGCGGCCAAGGTCGACGCGGAGCTCGGCTACGTGACGGGCGGCTTTTCGTGGCAGTCGGCCTACAACCTGATCGCGCCCGAGAAAGGCGACCTGGTGGACATCGTCGGCTGGGTGACGATCAGCAACACGAGCGGGCAGAGTTTCAAGGACGCGACCGTGAAGCTGATGGCGGGGGATGTGCAGAAGGTGCAGGCGACCTCGCCGGCCGCGATGATGAAGAATGTGGCGAGGATGTCGGCGATGGTCACGCAGGATGCGGTGACGGAAAAGGCGTTCGACGAATTCCATCTCTACTCGCTGCCGCGGGCGGTGACGCTGCATGACCGGGAGACGAAGCAGGTGGAGTTCATGCGCGCGACGGGCGTGAAGGCGCCCGTGGTCTACGTCTACGACGGCGCGCAGCAGCATCCCACGAAGGTGGCGGTGACGCGGGAGTTCAAAAACAGCGAGGCGAACGGACTCGGACTGCCGCTGCCGAAGGGTCGGACGCGGTTTTACCGGAAGGACGACGCGGACGGGCGCATCGAATTTGTCGGCGAGGACACGATCGACCACACGGCGAAAAACGAGACGGTGCGGGTGAAGACGGGCGATGCGTTCGACATCGTGGGCGAGCGGCGCGTGGCGGACCAAAACAGCAGCGGCCTCCGCGGCCGGACGGAGCAGTCGGTCGAGGTGAAGCTGCGCAACCGCAAGGCGGAGCCGATCGAGGTGAAAATCGTCGAGCACCTGAACGGGCCGAATTGGCAGGTGCTGGAGAAGTCGGACGAGTTCACGAAAAAGGACGCGACGACGGTGGAGTTTCGCGTGAAGCTGAAGCCGGACGAAGAGCGCGCGGTGACCTATCGCGTGCGCTACGAGTGGAAATGACCCGGTGAGGCGGGTCCGCCGGGCGGAGCGCGGAGCCCCGGTGGGTGTCACGCGCGGCGGCGTCGCTGCAAGAACAGGAGCGTCAGCGCGCCGCCGCCGAGCAGCGCCCACGTCGACGGTTCGGGGATCGCGAGCACGCCCTGGGTGCGGATGACGGCGATCTGGGCGGGCGTGAGCGCGGCGGAAAAGAAGAAGACCTCGTCGATGGTGCCGGCGAAGTATTCGCCGTAGGACGGATTCATGCCGATGCGGGTGTAGGTCCAGCCGGTGCCCAAAGCGGCGGAGCCGGCCAACGTGAAAACACGGTCGTTGACGAAGAGCGTCGCGGAGGCGCTGGCCTGGTCGTAGGCGACGGCGACGAAGGTCCAGTCGCCGGTGACGGCGGCTTCGCTGCCGAGCACGCCGGAACCGGCGAAGGCGCTCCAGCCGTTGACCCCGCCGCGGGCGTCGAGACCGAGCGAACGGTCGTAGCTGCCGTTGTCGTGGGAGATGATCTGGCGGATCGGCGAGATGTCGGATGGGCGCACCCACGCGCCCATGGTCAACTGCGGGAGGACGCCCGGGTTGAGGTCGAGGGAGGAGATCTCGATGTAGTCGGACGTGCCGTTGAAAACGTAGGCGCCGCCGCGGAAACCGGCGGCGGTCGGCACCGCGCCCACGACGGTGGCGGTGTGGCGGTGGCCGGAGGCGTCGAGCACGTTGCCGTCGAGCGGCAGGTAGGCGACCAACTGCGCGCGCGCGGGGAGTGCGGCGGCGAGGAGGAAGAGCGGGAGCAGGCGGCGGAACATGCGGGGGCGGACGCTAGCGGAGATCGGTCGCCGGGAAATGCGAAAGTGAAGGCGGCAAGGAAGATTGGCCCGGCGGCGGCGAAGAGGGGGCGGCGGGGTCACTTGCGGGTTGCGTCACGGGGCGGGTTGCGCAGACAGGCGACGCGGGCCGGGAACTCCGGCGCCGCCGAGCACCCACTCTTCGCATGACCCCATCGCCGCTGCCGGACCCCACCGATGCTTGGCTCGAATTGCCGGACGGCGGCCTGCTTCCGCTCGGCGCCGCCTGTGCGATCGGCCGGCAGCAAGGCAACGACCTCGTGCTGGACTTGCCGACGTTGTCGCGGCGGCACGCGTTGATCGCGCGGGAGGACGACGGTTACGCGGTGAGCGACCTGCACAGCCGCAACGGCACGCTGGTGAACCGGATGGCGGTGACGCGGCCGGCGCGGCTGCGGGACGGCGACGAGATCCAGATCGGGGAAGTGACGCTGCGGTTTCGGTGCATGCGGCCGCACGCGCCGGTGGATGTGCAGCCGGACTACGCGGCCACGCAGCGGCTCGACCAGGTGCGGGAGCGCGCGTGCTGGCTGTTGCTGGCGGACGTGGTGGGCTTCGCCGCGATGAACGAGGCGCTCGGCAGCGAGGGGGCCTTGCGGCGCATGAAAGGCTGGTTTGCACAGATCCGGCCGCTGATCGAAGGCCGCTGCGGGCGCATCAACGGCTATCTCGGCGACGCGGTGTTCGCGCATTGGCCGGCGGATACGACGCCGGCGGCGGAGGTCGTCGCGGCGCTGGCGGCGATGGAGCGGTGGCGGGCGGCGAGTCCGTTGGAGTTTCGTCTCGTGGTGCACCACGGCCCGGTGTTGTTCACCCACAGCGACCGCGGCGAAGAGCTGACGGGGCAGCAGGTGAATTTTCTCTTCCGCAGCGAGAAGCTGGCGAAAACCTTCGGGGTGTCGGCGCTGTTCAGCGTCGCCGCGGCGGAGACGTTGGAACTCGGGCCGCGGGTCGTGCCGTGCGGCGAGGCGGCGATCGACGGGATGACGGGGCGACACGCCTTCCGGAGCTGGGCGCCGGGCGCGGCGGGAGCCGGCTAGGGGAGCGAGCGACCAAAGCGCGACGTCCGCCGGCTGGATGCGGCTGGCTGCGTGAGGCGGGAGGGTGTGGACCTCGATCCCGCGTCGGTCCCTGCTCGCACGAGCAGAGCTACAACGGCGATGCGTGCGGGAGGGCGTGTCGCGATTTCCGCAGGTCGCGGCACGAGGCGGGCGCATGCGGGCGGGTGCGGCGGTGGGCTGCGCGTTTCTCGCCCGGGCCGGTGCTTGCGTCGGGCGGCGGGCTGCGCTGAAACCGGCGCGTGTCGGACCCAACCCCCAGCGACCAGACGCTGCCCCTGGCCCGGCCGGAGCCCGAGATGTTCGGCCGTTTCCGGCTGGTGGCCGAGGTGGGGCGCGGCGGCATGGGCGTGGTGTGGCGGGCGCTCGACACGAAGCTCGCGCGCGACGTGGCGCTGAAGTTTCTGCCCGAGGCGGTGGTGCGGGATCGCGAGGCGATGGCCGATCTGGCGGCGGAGACGCGGCGGTGCCTGGAGCTGACGCATCCGCACATCGTGCGCGTGCACGACCTCGTCGAGGAAGGCGGGCGGGCGGCGATCAGCATGGAACTGGTCGACGGCCCGTCGCTGGCGGAGCGGAAGCTCGCGCAGCCGCAGCGGTGTTTCGACGCGGCGGAGATCGCGGAGTGGGTGCGGCAACTGGGCGAGGCGCTCGGCTATGCGCACGCGAAGGTCGGGATCGTGCACCGCGACCTGAAACCGCTGAACCTGCTGGTGAACGGCGCGGGCGAGCTGAAAGTGGTGGATTTCGGCATCGCGCGGCACGTGCGGCCGGGGCGCGCGACGCAGGCGGCGGAGCACCGCGGCGCGACGATGTCGCTCGGCTACGCGAGCCCGGAGCAGGTGCTCGGCGCGGCGCCGGCGGTGACCGACGACGTGTATGCGCTCGGGGCCACGATCTACGAATTGCTGACGGGCAAGCCGCCCTTTTTCGAAGGCGATATCGTGGCGCAGCTGCGCGCGGTGGTGCCGCCGCCGATGGCGGTCCGGCGCCGGGAACTGGGCGTGAGCGGGCGGGCGCCGATTCCGGCGGAGTGGGAGGCGACGGTGGCGGCATGCCTGGCGAAGCGCGCGGGCGCGAGGCCGGCTACGGCGGCAGACGTGCTGAGCCGGCTGGGTTTGGCGGGTGAAGGCGCCACGCGCAGCCGCGCGGCGGGCAGACCGTCGACCGGCGGGCCGCGCAGCCAGGTGCGCGCGCTCGTGCTCACGGCGGTCGCGGTGGCGTTGACCGGGTGGTATTTCCAGCGGCAGCGGGTCGAGGAGGCCGCGGTGGCGGCGGCCGCGGCGGAAGCCGCCGCGGTGCGGATATCGGCCAAACCCGCGCCCGCGCCGGAACTGAGGATCGAGGTGCGGCCGGCGGACGCGGGCGCGCGCGTCTGGGTGGGCCGGGCGGCGGAGCGCACGGTGCCGGACGACGGCACGTTGGGCTGGGCCGGTTTGGCCGACGGCGAGCACGCGCTGACGGTGTCGGCGTCGGGCTACCGCACGCATCAAGGCACGGTGCAGGTGGCCGGCGGGCGCGGGGCGGCGACGGTGGTGCTGCAGCCGGTCCATGGATCCGTCGAGGTGACGGCCCGGCCGGGGACGACCGTGACGACGCTCGATGCGCGCGGGCGCGAACGCGCGGTGGGCACGGTCGGGGCGGACGGTGTGCTGCGGGCGAGCGACATCGTGACGACGGGGACGTATGTATTTGTGCTGCGGCATCCGGAGGCGGCGGAGGCGCGGCAGGCGGGTGTGACCGTGTCGGCCGGGCGCACGGCGCGCGTGACGGCGCCGCAGCCGGCGCCGTCGGCGGAGTTGCGGGTGTTTTCGCTGCCGGACGGCGCCGAGGTGCGGGTGGACGGCGTGCGCCGCGGGACGACGCCGCTGACGCTGTCCGATTTGCCGAGCGGCCGGAAGATGGCGGTGGAAGTGGCGCGGCCCGGCTTCCGGCGCGTGACGAGGGACTTCACGCTCGCGCCGCGGCAGACCGAGAGTTTCGACGCGGGCACGCTGGTGGCGGCGAGCGCGAGTTTGGACCTGCAGATCGGCGACCCCCGGTTTGGTTGGGGAGCAGCGACGGTGCGCATCGACGGCACCAGGGTCGAGGTGAGGCAGGGCCGCGTGGCGGCGGTGGAGGCGGGCGACCGCGAGATCACGGTCGAGCATCCGAACTACGAACCCTGGAAGGAGAAAATGACCGTGCCGGAAAGCGGACTGAAAAAAGTCGCGGTGAAACCGGTGCCGCGGCCCGGGCGGGTGACGGTGACGGTGCGTGGGCCGGAGGCGGCGACGTTGGTGCTCGACGGCAAGCCGGTGAAGCCGGTGCGCGACGTGCTCACGGTGGCCGCCGGAGAGCATACGCTGACCGTGACAGCGCCGGGTTGGCGGACAGAGCGCCGACCGCTGCCGGTGCCGCCGAACGGCCGGTTGAAGCTCGAGATCGCGCTGGAGCGCGTGGCGCAGCCGCAGACCGGGGCGGCGTGGACGGTGCCGGAGATCGGGCTGGTCCTGATGCCGGTGGCGCCGGGAAAATTCCGGATGGGGCGGGCGGACGGCGATCCGACGGAGCGGCCCGAGACGGAGGTGACGCTGACGAAACCCTTTTGGCTCGGACGGACGGAGGTGTCGCAGCGCGAGTGGCGGACCCTGATGGAGCACGATCACTCGCGATTCCGCGGCGACGAGTTGCCGGTGGAGAACGTGACGTGGACGGAGGCGATGGAGTTTTGCCGGCGCCTGACGGAGCGCGAGAAGGCGGCGGATCGGTTGCCGGCGGGGTATGTTTACACGCTGCCGACCGAGGCGCAGTGGGACTACGCGAGCCGGGCCGGCGAGGCGGGGACGGCGGAGCACCTCGCGGCGGGCGCGTGGCACGAAGGCAACAGCGGCGACCGCACGCACCCGGTGGGCGCGCGGGCGGCGAACGCGTGGGGCCTGCACGACCTGCACGGGAACGTGGGCGAATGGTGTCTCGACTACTACCGGGCGCGGCTGAACGGCGGCGCGCAGACCGATCCGACGGGGCCGGAGAGAGGAACGACGCGGGTGCGGCGGGGCGGGAGCTACAAACTGAAGGCGCAGTATTTCCCGGCGCTGCGCGGGACCGGGGCGCCGGAGCTGCGCGAATTCACGCTCGGCTTCCGCGTGGCGCTGGCGGCGGAGCGCTGACGCGCGGCGGGCGGGGCGCAGGACGGCGGGGACGGCGGGCTTGAAACGGCGGCGGCGGCGTGTGTGCTCCGCGCGTGTTCACCACTCTCCGCCGCGCGGAATACGCGGAATTGATCGGACTGTTTTTCCTGCAGGGCGCCGCGCTGGGCATGTGGTTCGTGCCGCTCAGCTCGGTGCTGGAGGCGCACGGGATGGCGCACCTGCGGCCGTATGCGTTCGCGACCTCGGGGGTGGCGGCGTTTGTGTCGCCGTTGCTCTTCGGCGCGATGGCGGACCGGCATTTTTCGCCGGTGACGGTGCTGCGCTGGCTGGCGCTGGCGACGGCGGTGGCGATGGCGGCGGCGAGCACGGCGATCAAACAAGGAGCGGGTCCGTGGACGGTGCTGGCGCTGATCCAGCTGCACAGTTTCTGCTCGTCGCCGACGTGGAGCATCGCGTCGACGATCGTCTTTGCGCGGCTGGCGGATGCGAAGAAGGAGTTCGGGCCGATCCGGGCGATGGCGACGATCGGTTGGATGGGCGGTTGCCTGACAGTGAGCGCGCTGGGCGCGGACCGGTCGGCGACGGCGGGCTACAGCGGGGCGGCGGTGTGGC
>JBILLY010000081.1:0-10945 GCA_044375835.1 Opitutaceae bacterium | reverse complement strand
GCGGGCGACGGCGGCGGGGCTGATGCCGTGGAGGGCGGCCTTGGCGGGGTCGACGATGAAGCGGACCTTGGGCTGGGGGGCCTCGACATACCAGTCGAGGTCCACGACGCCGGGAGTGGCGGCCATGATTTTCTTCACCTCGGCGGCGAGGGCGAGGCGGCGATCGGGGTCGGGGCCGTAGATCTCGGCGACGAGGGATTGGAGCACGGGGGGGCCGGGCGGGACCTCGGCGACGGCGACGACGACGCCGTATTTCCGGGCGACGGCCGTCACCAAGGGTCGGATACGCTGGGCGACGGCGTGGCTCTGGTGCTTGCGCTCGCCCTTGCCGACGAGGTTGACCTGGATGTCGGCGACGTGGGGGCCGCGGCGGAGGTAGTAGTGGCGGACGAGGCCGTTGAAATTGAAGGGGGCGGCGGTGCCGGCGTAGATCTGGTAGTCGCGGACCTCGGGTTCGCCGCGGAGGGCGTCGGCCATTTCGCGGGCGATGCGGGTGGTCTGCTCGAGCGGCGTGCCCTCGGGGGCGTCGATCACGACCTGGAGCTCCGATTTGTTGTCGAAGGGCAGCATTTTGATCGTGACGGCGCCGGTGAGGACGAAGCCGGCGGAGACGAGCAGAAGGCCGGCGATGCCGAGCAGAAACGTCCAGCGCCAGCGGGCGCGGTCGAGGAGCGGCCCCATGATGCGGAAGTAGAGCCGGGTGAACCAGTCGTCGGGCGCGTGGTCGGCGTCGTGGCCGGGCGCGGGCGCGGCGGCGCCGGCGAGGGCGGCGGTGCGGCGGCGGAGGACGCGGATGGCGGCCCAGGGAGTGACGGTGAAGGCGACGGCGAGGGAGAAGAGCATCGCGGCGGTGGAGCCGACGGGGATGGGCCGCATGTAGGGGCCCATGAGGCCGCCGACGAAGGCCATGGGGAGAATGGCGGCGATGACGGCCCAGGTGGCGAGGATGGTGGGGTTGCCGACCTCGTCGACGGCCTCGAGGGCGAGGCGGTGGAGGGGCTTGTGCTCGGCGCCGGGGAGGCGGACGTGGCGGACGATGTTTTCGACGACGACGATGGCGTCGTCGACGAGAATGCCGATCGAGAAGATCAGCGCGAAGAGGGTGATGCGGTTGAGGGTGTATCCGTAGAGGTAGAACACCAGCAGCGTGAGCGCGAGGGTCGACGGGATGGCGAGGAGGACGACGAGGGACTCGCGCCAGCCGAGGAAGAGGAGAATGAGCAACGCGACGCCGAAGACGGCGATGCCCATGTGGAGGAGGAGTTCGTTGCTCTTTTCGGCGGCGGTGTGGCCGTAGTCGCGGGTGACGGCGAGGCCGACGGCGGCGGGGAGGAGCGAGCCGCGGAGGGCCTCGACGCGGGCTAGGACGGCGTCGACGACCTCGATGGCGTTGGCGCCGGGGCGCTTGGCGACGGCGAGCGTCACGGCGGCTTCGACGGGCGCGGTGCCGGCGCCGTGGAGGACGTAGTTGGACGGTTCCTCGGCGGTGTCGGCGACGGTGGCGACGTCGCGCAGGTAGACGGGGCGGCCTGCGGCGACGCCGAGGACGACGGCGCCGACTTCGGTGGCGTCGCGGAGGAACGTGCCGGTTTCGAGGAGGACCTCGGTGCCGGCGAAGGGGCGGGAGCCGGCGTGGAGCGGGCGGTTGGCCTGCTGCAGGGCGGGGGCGAGTTGGTCGAGGGCGAGGCCGCGGGCGGCGAGGGCGACCGGATCGAACTGGACGCGGAGGGCGCGGCGGGTGCCGCCGATGAGGGTGGTCTCGGCGACCTGCGGGACGGCTTTGACGGTGTCGTCGAGCTGGGCGGCGAGGCGGCGGAGCGCGAGGTGATCGAGGGTGGCGCTGTGGAGCGTGAGGGCGAGGACGGGGACGTCGTCGATGGAGCGGGGTTTGACGAGGGGCGGGGTGGCGCCGGCGGGGATGCGGTCGAAGTTGGCCTGGAGTTTCTGGTTGAGGCGGACGAGGGCGGCCTCGAGGTCGGTGCCGACCTTGAAGCGGACGATGACGAGGGCGCCGCCGGGGCTCGAGGTGGAGTAGAGGTATTCGACGCCCGGGATTTCCCAGAGGAGTTTTTCCATCGGACGGGTGACGCGGGCCTCGACGTCGGCCGGTTCGGCGCCGGGTAGGCCGACGAAGATGTCGACCATCGGGACCTTGATCTGGGGCTCCTCCTCGCGGGGGAGCATGAGCACGGCGAAAAGCCCGAGCAGGACCGAGGCGAGGACGGCGATCGGCGTGAGCTTCGACGTGGCGAAGTAGCCGGCGATGCGGCCGACGAAACCGGGGCGGGGCGCGGCGGCGGACGCGGGGGCGGCGGAGTCGGGCGAATTCACGGGCGGATCTCCTGGGGCTGCCGGTCGCGGTGGGGGGCGGGGGGGGCGGCGACGAGGCGCTCGCCGGCGTCGAGGCCGGCGAGGATCTCGACGTCGGGGCCGCGGCGGGCGCCGGTGCGGACGAGGCGGAGGACGGCGCGGCCGTCGGCGGCGACGACGAAGACGCGCTCCATCTGGCCGAAGGTTGTGACGGCCGCGGCGGGGACGAGAAGGGTGCGGACGGGGGTGCCGGGGAGGGCGAGGTGGACGAAGTCGCCGGAGCGGACGGCGGTGCCGGCGGGGACGGTGAACTTGGCGAGCACGCTGCGGGCGGCGGAGTCGGCGGCGGATGAGAGTTCGACGAGCGTGCCCGAAAACCGGATACCGGTGGCGGGAACCGAGAGACCGAGGGCGGCGCCGGGGGCGAGGCCGGCGGCGAGGGAGGCGGGGAGGGCGGCCTCGACCTGGAAATCGGCGGCGCTCTCGAGCTCGAGCAACGGCAGGCCGGGGGCGGCGAGGTCGCCGGCCTCGGCGAGTTTGCGGGCGACGACACCGTCGAAGGGGGCGAGGACCCGGGCGTAACCGAGGACGGCCTCGGCCTCGGCGACCTGGGCTTCGGCGCCGGCGAGGCGGTCCTCGAGGCTGCGGACGAGGTCGGCGGTGCTGGCGCCCTGGGCGAGGAGGTCGCGCTCGCGGGCGAGGTCGCGGCGGGTCTGGTTGAGCGCGGATCGGGTTTGGGCGAGGCGGGCGGCGAGATCGGCGGCGGCGAGTTTGACGAGCAGGTCGCCGGCGCGGACGCGTTGACCGAGGAGGGCGGGAAACTCCTCGACGGCGCCCATGACCTTGGCGGCGAGCACGGCGCGGCGGAGCGGGCGGACGGTGCCGGTGACCTCGACGAGGGGCGCGAGATTTTCGGCGCGGACGACGGCGACGGCGGCGGGCACGGCAGGCAGGGCCGGGGCGGCGGTGCCCGGGGCGGCGGGCCGGCCGCAGCCGGCGGCGAGGGCGAGGCCGGCGGCGGCGAAGAGAAGACGGGCGGAGCGCATGACGGAAAAGGGCGGCGGTTAAGGGGCGGGCAGAGGGTCGAGGCCGAGGGCGCGGCGCAGGTCGACGACGGCGAGACGTTCGGCGGAGAGGGCATCGGCACGACGGAGGCGGGCTTCGAGCAGGCGGCTCTCGGCGCCGAGGAGGTCGGCGGCGAGGAGGGCTTCGCGGGCGAAGCGGGCGCGGCTGAGGTGGGCGCTTTCCTCGGCCTGGGCGACGGCGCGGGCGGAGACGGCGAGGCGCTCGGCGGCATCGGCGTGGGCGAGGCGGGCGGACTCGACCTCGAGGCCGAGGGCGAGGGTGGCGTGGCGAAGTTGTTCGCGGAGGACGGCGACCTCGGCGGAGGCGGCGCGGACCTTGGCGGCGGCGGAACCGCCGTCGAAGACCTGCACGTCGACGGAGACGCCGGCGAGCCAGCCGTCGCCGTGGCGGGCGGTGGACCAGCCGTGGTCGAATTGGTAGGAGGCGAAGGCGTTGACGGCGGGGCGGCGGGTGCCGCGGGCGGCGTCGACCTGAGCTTCGGCGGCGCGCAGGCGGGCGCCGAGCGCGAGGAGTTCGGGCCGGGCGGAGGGGGCGGTGGTATCAGGAAGCGTGAGACGCGCGAGGGCGGGGTCGCTGTCGGCGAGAACGACGGAGGCGGGGTCGGCGGGATCGAGACCGAGGACGAAGAGAAAGGTGCGGGCGGCGAGGGCGGCGGCGTGGCGGGCGGAGCTGCGGGTTTCGCGGGCCTCGGCGAGGCGGACCTCGAGGCTGAGGAGGTCGGCTTTGAGCAGTTGGCCGGCGGCGTGGCGGGCCTGGCCGGCGGCGACGGCGGCTTCGAGAGCGGCAACGGCGGCGGCGGTGGCGGCATCGGCCTCGCGGGCTTGGCGCAGGCGGAGGGCGGAGCGGACGACGGCGGCGGCGAGTTGGGCGTGGGCGGCGCGGAGATCGAGGGCGGCGGCTTCGGACCCGGCGCGGGCGGCGGTGCGAGTGGCGGTGCGGCCGCCGGAGTAGAGGTTGTAGGCGACGGTGCCGGTGGTGTTGAGGTTGTCGACGGTGCCGGGGCGGTTGAAATCGAGGCCGAAGTCGAAGGCGCGCTGGTTGAGGATGGCGCCGAAGGCGGGCATGGCGCTGTTGGTGGCGGTGTAGCGGCCGGAGAGACCGACTTGGGGGCGCCAGGCGGCGTCGGTTTGGTCGACGAGGGCGCGGGCGCCGTCGAGGCGGGCGCGGGCGACGCGGGCATCGGGGCTGCGTTCGAGGGCGGTGGCGACGGCGCGGTCGAGCGTCCACGGTTCGGCGCGGAGCGTCGCGGCCGCGGCGAGAACGGTGCCGAGAAGGACGCGGTGGAAATGGCGGTGGCGCATGGGCGGCGGGGGGCGGAACGGCGGCGGCGAAGCGAGTGGAAGCGGAGCCTCAGGCGACGCGGGCGGAGAGGGCGGCGAGGAGACCGAGGGTGCCGCCGTAGAGGGCGCCGCGCCACCAGGTGGAGGTGAGGGGGCAGGTGCCGTCGGTGCATGAGCCGACGTAGCCGACCAGTGCGCCGAGGGCGGCGGCGCCGAGGACGGTGAGGGTGAAGCGGAGGGCGGGTGTCATGGGCGCGAGGCGGTGCGAAGGGCGGGGAGCTGGGTGCGGGGCCGGTAGGGCGGGGGGCGGCGCGGGGTGAGGCCTAGCGCGGCTACCGATCCGCAGCGTGACCTTCGACGAACAGAGGTAGCCCGCGGCGGGAGAGGCGGGACCGTTGCGGCCCGAGGGCGTCCGTCGTCCCTGCTCTCACGAGCAGGGCTACAAGGACGAGGAGCGTGGGAGCGCAGGGCACGAGGTTGGCGGATCGGCTGGCCGTTGGGGGCGTCGTGGCGGCGGCTCAGCGGGAGGATTTTTGGCCGCCCCAGTGGATGACGTCGTCGCGGTCGACCCAGCCGAGTTTGCGGAGAATGAGGCTGGGCGGGCAGAAGCCGGTGAAGACGGACTGGATGAGGTTCAGGCCGACGAAGGCGCAGAGCAGCAGCCAAGCGGGGTGGACGAAGTGGGCGAGGGCGACGCCGACGAGGGTGACGGTGCCGGCGAGGAGGCGGACGAGGGAATCGGTGGTCATAAAATTACTGTATGCGCATATGCTCATATCATTGCAAGTAGATATTGAGGGAGGACTCTTCCAAACGTGTCCCATCCAAAATCCCTAACCGACGAAGCGCTCATTCTTGTCGCAGCTAGGTTTTCGGTTTTGGCGGAGCCAATGAGGCTTCGGTTGATTCATGCGCTGTTCGACGGAGAGAAGAACGTCACGGAGTTGGTCGCGGCAACCGGAGGCACCCAGGCGAATGTCTCTCGGCACCTACAGGTCCTCACAGGTTCCCATTTTCTTTCCCGCCGCCGTGATGGGATGCAGGTTTTCTACAAAATCGCGGACCAGAATGTCGCGAAATTGTGCGAACTTGTTTGCGGAGGGCTTGAGAAGTCTCTGTCGCGCCAAGTTACGAAGCTGTCATAGACATGGGCAGATCCTCGAAACGCGCAGACGTGGGATCCCTCAGGGCTGAGAAAGAGGTGCTTCACCAAAAAGGTGCGAATGGGTTGCTCGCGGAATATTACTGCGCTTGGAGGCTTGCCGAGTGCTGTGAGGCAATAGCTGTCGCAGTCAGTCCATCCGCGGCCAAGTTGCGCGAGGTGGTTGTCGACCAAGAGAAAAAATACGTGGGAGAATTGGATACGTCGCAATTACGGCGTGCTGAGAACCAGGGAGAGGCATTGGGCGACTACCTCTTTGAGAACCTGAGGTGTGCGCCGTCTCAATTGGGGCTTCCGGGGCAGTTTTCCCTAGCGGAGCAACGGTTGACGATCTCAAGCACCGGGCACGACACCAGCAAGTCGCACAGTGCGGATATCGAGTTGAGGTTTTGTCGGAACGGCGGGGGCGGAGTCACCAACCTGGCCGTCAGTCTCAAAGCCTATGCATCGACAACCACCAGTTTGGGCAGCAAGGCTGCTGTGGCCAGTCTCGGGCGCCTATTCCTCGGCCAACGTAAGCCCAGCGAGGCTGCATTGATTGCATGCTTCGGCAGTCCAGCTAAGGATTTTCTCAAACTTCTGGCGGACTTCAAAGCTGTCGCGCGAGAATTCTATCAGGATTCGGACGAAGGTCGTGCGTTCGTGGAGGAGTATTACATACGCAAGGGAACTCGCCGGGTTAACAACCGCCTCCGTCGGAAGGAACTAGGTGACTACTATGCCCGAAAACGCGGCTTCGCGAGTGAACACAAGTTCGCCGTGCTTTTCGCCGAGATGTTCGCTGCGGGCTATGCTCACGTCGTGAAGGAAGGGCGTTGGGAGGAGTTCGTAGACGCTTTGGCTTTCCTGTGGGGAATGGAGGGTGATATCCTGACCCTGAACGCAGTCGCCGGCGAGGACGGTCGGGTTACGCATGTGGAGAATAGCCTGCTCTCAACCGTGCACGGCCGGTTGAGGCGCGCTTTGCGGCCGGGAGTGGTTGTCGAGTTGATTTCGACCCGCGAAAGCGGCACGCTCCGGGTGCGTGTCGTAAACGAAGACGAAGTAATCGAAAACCTCACGCTCTCCATATGGAAGGATGCCACGATTCAATTCAAGTTGACCTCCTAGCGCACAAAAACAGCGGCAAACGCACGGTCGCAAACGAGGCCTACTTCACTCCGGATGTATTGGCGCGGCGCTGTGTTGAAGCCGTGACCCGCATCGCCCCGAGCCTAGCGCAGGAGCAGGGGCCTTCGTGCGTGCACTGCCTCCGGGCGTGCGCGTGGTGGCAATCGACATCGAGCCGATGGACATTTCTGTGCAAAAGCAGGACTTTTTCCGCTACGAACCGCCTTGTTTCGAGCGAGATATTCTCGTGGTGGGCAACCCCCCGTTCGGCCAACGCGGGGCGCTGGCGATCAGATTCCTGAACCGGGCTATGGAATACGCATCGATGGTTGCCTTCATCTTACCGCGTAGTTTCAGGAAGCACACGTTTCTCAATCGCGTTGACCAGCAGTTTCACCTCGTCGACCAGTTTGACTGTTCCGATTTCGTGCTGCCGGGCGGGGAGGCGGTGGAAGTGAAATGCGTTTTCCAGATTTGGCAGAGAGCTGCGGTTTCTCGACCGCGCATCGAGTTGCCGGCTACGCATGTGGATTTCGAGATGAAGCATTTTCACCTCTCTCGCACAACCACCGAAGAACGCGAGCATGCCGCGCGGAACTTCGACTTCGCGATCGCTCAGGTGGGTTCAAATTTCCGGCCACGTTGCCCGGCCGATGTCGATTCCGGCAGCTACTGGTTTATCAAGGCGAAGCGACCGGAGGTGGAGGCGGTCTTCAGGCGGCTAGACTTCAGTTTCTTGGACGGACAAAATACGGCGCATAAGAGTCTGTCGAAACGCGACATCATCAAGGCATACTGCGAAGCACTTTAGCCGACTCGCCATCTGATCGGTTCTGTTCTGGTGTTGTTTCACAACCAAAGGGATCGGCATCTGCCGCATACCCTATGGCCCCGGAGTTGTCCGAACGCCGTCCGGACTGTTTCCACCCTCTTGTTGCATGGACCGAAAGCGAGCCGCGCGCAGTTTCAGGCGGCGGGTTCGTCTTTGACTTTGAGGAGGAGCCAGAGGCCGCCGCCGAAGAGGAGGAGGAGGGAGAGGATCGAGGTGCGGGAGTCGAAGACGAGGGCGGTGACGCCCATGAGAGTGGGGCCGAAGATGGCGGCGAATTTGCCGACCATGTTGTAGAACCCAAAATACTCGCCGCCCTTTTCCGCGGGGATGAGGCGGGCGAAGTAGGAGCGGCTGAGCGCCTGCACGCCGCCCTGCACGAGGCCGACGGCGACGGCCATGATGAAAAACTCGGTCTGGGTGGAGAGGCGCGTGGCGAAGACGCAGATGCCGGCGTAGACGGCGACGCCGATGACGATGCCGCGTTTGGCGCCGAATTTTTCGCCGATGCGGCCGAAGAGGATGGCGGCGGGGAAGGCGACGAACTGGGTGACGAGGAGCGCCTTCATCATGCCGGCGGTCTCGAGGCCGATGGCGCGGCCGAAGTCGACGGCCATCTTGATGACGGTGTTCACGCCGTCGATGTAGAGGATGTAGCCGGCGAGGAAAAACAGGAGGCGGCGGTCGCGGCGGATTTCGCGGAAGGTGCCGAGGAATTGGCGGAAACCGCGGGTGACGACGGAGCCGGCGGCGGCGCCCGGCACGGCGGGGACGGCGGGGGTTTCGCGGATCCAGAGCAGCGCGGGGATCGAGAAAAGGAGCCACCAGCCGGCGGTGATCCAGAAGCCGGTGTGGACGGCGGCGAGGGAATCGGCGAAGCCGAAGGTCTTGGGGCTGGCGACGGCGATGACGAGGCCGGCGAAGAGGGCGCCGCTGCCGATGTAGCCGAGGGCGTAGCCGAGGGCGGAGACGCGGTCGTATTTGTTGGCCGGAGACACGTCGACGAGGAGCGCGTCGGAGAACATGTTGTTGCCGGAGAAGCCGAGGGCGGCGACGGCGTAGAGGGCGGCGGCGAGGGCGAACTGGCCCTTGGCGGCGAAGGGCAGCAGGGCGGTGGCGAGGGCGCCGAGGAGAGTGAAGGCGACGAGGAATTTTTTCTTGCCGTTGCCTTGGTCGGCGATGGAGCCGAGCAGCGGTGCGAGCACGGCGATGACGAGGCTGGAAAAGGTGTTGGCGTAGCCGAGGTAGGCGGTGCTGCGCTCGGGCGTCATGCCGGGGACATCGCACCAGTAGTCTTTGAAGAGGGCGGGGAAGAACGCCGTCATCACGACGATGGCGAAGGCGGAGTTGGCCCAGTCGATGAAGGCCCAGGACCAGATGGCGCGGCGATTTTCCTGCATGCGGGCGGGTGGGGAGGCGGGGACGTTGGCGGCGGGGCGGGTCGGGCACCATGAAAAACGGGGCGGGGCCGAGGCGGCGGCGGAGGGCGGGGCGGGACGGGCGGGGAAGTGGACGGGAAGTCGGCGGGAGCGGGAGGGCGGGAGAGCGTGCGACGGGCTGGGAGCGGGAGGCGATGCCATGGGGCGATGGTCGGCGCCCACGGTTTTTGAACCGCTGATCTTCGCTGATCTGCCGGAGGTCGGGGCGAAGAGGGGACGTGCGGGCTTCGCCTGATCGGCGAAGCGCGGGACGGGTGAGGCAGAGCGGGTGGCGCTACGGCACTTCGTAGATTTCGAGGAGGACCGAGCCGGTCGCGGCGGCGGGGGCGTTGACGACGACGGTGTAGGCGCCGGCGGCGAGGGCGGGGGCGAGCGCGCTGTCGCGGCTGTCCTCGGCGAGGGCGAAGGCGCCGACGGCGGGCGCGAGGGCGCGGAGGTCGGCCGCGGGGACGGCGGTGGTCCAGCCGGTGTTGGTCGCGAGGACGGTGCCGTCGCGGACGAGCGTGAGCACCGGCGCGGCGAGCGGATCGGCGACACCGAAGGCGGCGAGGCCGGGGCCGACGGCGCGGACGAGGAGGCGGCGGGTGCCGGTGCCGCGGAGGACGAAGCCGCCGATGAGGGGCCGGGCGGTGCCCTCGACGCGGCCGCGGGCGGAGAGATTGGCGAGGCGCGGGGCGAGGTCGGAGGCGTCGAGGTCGTAGAGTTCGGCGAGGACTTCGCCGGTGTCGGCGGCGGGGGCGGCGAGGCGGACGGTGCGGGCGGCGGGCGCGACGGCGGCGAGGAGGGCGGCGTCGCGGGAGCCGGCGGGAAAGGCGAAGGCACCGGCGGCGGCGAACGCGGCCGAGAGCGCGGGTGCGGCGGCGGCAGGCGCGGACCAGTCGTCGTTGGCGGCGGCGAGGGCGGAGCCGGCGAAAAGTTCGAGGCGCGGATCGGCGAGGGCGGGGGCGACGCCGAAGGCGGCGAGGGCGGGACCGGCGGCGCGGAGGAGGAGATTTTTCGAGGCGGGGCCGGGGACGGTGTAGCCGGAGGGCGCGACGACAAAGCCGACGGTGAGATCGTCGCCGGGGGCGAGGCGCGTGCGGACGGAGAGATTGGCGAGGCGGGCGGTGGCGGCGGCGACGCGGAGCTCCGCGGGAGCGGAGGCGACGGAGCCGGCGGCGTGGGCGAGGACGACGTGGTAGCGGCCGGCGTCGGCGGGGGCGACGGCGGCGAAGGCGAGGACGGCGGCGGTGGCGCCGGGGAGCGGAGCGGTGTCTTTGAACCACTGATACGCGACGTCGGGTTGCGCCGGGCCGGCGTCGAAGGCGACGGTCGCGCCGGGCGGCGCGACCTGGGCGGCGAGGACGGGGAGCGCGACGGGCGGCGTGACGACGGCGGGGGCGAGGGAGGTGCGGAAGATCCGGCCGGCGGTCGTGGCGGCGAGGACGGTGCCGAGGTGGGCGGCGGCGGCGCGGAGGTCGCCGGCGGTGGCGTCGCCGGAAACCGAATACGCGGACCAGCGGGCGGCGTCGGCGGTGGCGTGGACGGTGCGGGCGGCGCCGAGGGCGAGGAGGTTGGCGGCGTCGAGGCCGAGGAGGGCGGCGGCGCCGGTGAGTTCGGCGGCGGGCGCGAGCGTCCACGCGGCGGCATCGGGCGCGGCGACGGCGACGGTGCCGGCGCGGGCGGCGATCCAGCGGCCGGCGTGGAAGGCGACGCGGTCGAAGGCGTAGGCGGGGCCGGCGGCGCGGTT
>JBILLY010000912.1:0-2619 GCA_044375835.1 Opitutaceae bacterium | reverse complement strand
GCGGTGCGCACAGCCTCGGTGAGTTCGGCGGACGCGGTCGGGGCCGCTTCGGCCACGGCGGCGCCGAGCGCGACGACGGGGCGGCCGCGGCGGGCGGCGAGCCACGGCTCCAACTCGGCGAGCAGCGGGCCGGGAATTTGTTCGCGGCCTTCCCAGACGCGCTCGCCCTCGGTGACGGCTGGCACGAACGAGCGCCAGCCGTCGGCGGCGCCGTCGCGGGGATCGAAGGTCAGGACGCCGCCGGCACATTCGTGGTCGGCGGCGAAACAGTAGTCGGCGTGCGACCGAAACGGATACGTCTGGTCGCTGCCTTCCGGCAACGGCACGGGCGTGCCGGCGCCGACGACGAGGAGGGCGTCGCCCAGGGGCAGAGCGGCGGCGAGGCGGGCGCGGCGGGCGGCGAGAAAAGCGGGCGTCATGGTGGGCGCGGACGCTGGGGGGGCGGCGTGAAACTGGCAATGCGCGAGGCGGCGGGCGCGGCGGGGGCGGGGCGGACGGGCGCGTCGTTTCGGTTGCATCGGCGGGCGGCGGCGGGCATCGGGTTGCGCGCCGATGAAAGCTTCCGACTACTTCACGCTGCCGGCGTCGCTGGCGGTTTTTGCGCCGTTCTTCCGGGCCGATGTGCCGCCGTGGGAATGGCTGAAGCAGCTGGCGGCGGCGCTGGCGTCGTTGCCGGAGCCGGCGCCGCTCGCAGCGCGGCCGCCGGGCGTGCACGTCGAGGGCAAGGTCTGGCTGCACCCGAGCGTGAAGCTGCCGCCCTATGCGACGATCCTCGGGCCGACCTGGATCGGCGCGGGCACGGAGATCCGGCCGGGGGCGTTTGTCCGCGGCAACGTGATCGTGGGGGAGCGCGGGGTGCTCGGGAACGCGTGCGAGTTCAAACACTGCCTGCTGATGGACGGGGTGCAGGTGCCGCATTTCAGCTACGTGGGCGATTCGATCATGGGCAACCGGTCGCACTTCGGTGCGGGCGTGATCTGCTCGAATCTGCGACTCGACCAGCAGCCGGTCACGGTGCGGGCGGCGGACGCGGTCTATGAAACGGGGCTGAAGAAATTCGGCGCGATCGTGGGCGACGGCGCGGAAGTCGGCTGCAACGCGGTGCTCAACCCCGGGACGCTGCTCGGGCCGCGCTCGCTGGTGACGCCGACGCTCTCGTTCGCGGGTGTGCTGCCGGCGGCGACGATCGCGCACGCGCGGCCGGCGATTAAGTTCATCCCGCGCCGCGACTGAACGCGGGGCGGGCGGCGGGCGGTGTGCCGGCGGCGGCGGACTTTGGGCTGGAGTTTGCCCGGCGGATTTCGGTTTTCTCCCCGCGCATGCGCACACTCACCGGCATCCAGCCCTCGGGCACGCTCCACATCGGGAACTTTTTCGGCGCGATGCGTCCGGCGATCGAGGCGCAGGCGCGCGGCGAGTGTTTTTACTTCATCGCGGACTACCACTCGATGACGTCGCTCTTCGATCCGGCCGAGCGGCGGAAGAACACGCTCGGCGTGGCGCTCGACTGGTTGGCCTGCGGGCTCGACCCGAAGCACAGCGTGTTCTGGCGGCAGAGCGACGTGCCGGAGGTGGCGGAGCTGATGTGGCTCATCGGCACGCTCACGCCGATGGGCCTGCTGGAGCGCGCGCACAGTTTCAAAGACAAGACGGCCAAGGGCATCTCGCCGAACTTCGGCCTCTTCGCGTATCCGGTGCTGATGGCGGCGGACATCTTGCTCTATGACACGCACCGCGTGCCGGTGGGGAAGGACCAAAAGCAGCACCTCGAGATGACGCGCGACATCGCGATCAAGTTCAACCTCACCTACGGCGAAAGCTTCGTCGTGCCGGAGTCGGAGATCCGCGAGGACATCGCGGTGATCCCGGGCCTCGACGGCCAGAAGATGAGCAAGAGCTACGGCAACACGATCGACATCTTCGGCGACGAAAAATCCACGCGGAAGAAGATCATGGGCATCGTCATGGACTCGCGCACGCCGGCCGAGCCGAAGCCCGACGCGGACAAGAACCTCGCGATCCAGCTGCTGAAACTCTTCGCGCCGGCGGACGTGGCGACCGACTACGAGAACCGGCTGCGGGCGGGCGGGCTCGGCTACGGCGACCTGAAGAAGGCGCTCTTCGAGCACTACTGGACCTATTTCGCGCCGGCGCGGGCGCGGCGGGCGGAACTCGCGGCGAATCTCGACCACGTGGAGGCGGTGCTGCGCGACGGCGCGCAGCGGGCGCGGGCGGTCGCGAGCGTGGTGCTGAAGCGCGCGCGCAAGGCGAGCGGGCTGGAGTGAGGTGCGCGGGCGGCGAGGCGGTTGAGAGTCTAGCAGGCTGTTGAACTACCCACGATTTTCGACTTCGACGCCGTTGGCTGTATCAAAATGGTCATTCCGAGGAGAGTTTTGGCAGTTGGCGCAGTTGGGTTGGCGCCCGCGCGGGCGCGGGCGGAGCGTTTTGCGGGGTTTTCGTGGAGTCCGCCGACACCACGGCCCCGGCGGGCGTTACGCCCGCGCCAGTTTTGGCGGACCAAGTGACAGGCGGGCCATCCGAACGAGATTGCAGGCGGCGACCACATACTGCGCGGCCGCATGTGTGCGTTCCACGACCACATACCGACTCTTGCGGAAG
>JBILLY010000913.1:0-2619 GCA_044375835.1 Opitutaceae bacterium | reverse complement strand
CCGTGCCCACGATCAGATCTTCCGTCCCCTCCGCCAGCCGCGCCGGCCAGCCGTAGTAGTCCATCGACGCGTCCACCTCGTAACCGCCTTCGGGATACATCCGCCTGGAGGGAATGTAGCAGGGCACCGCGTTCGCGTAGGCGTTCACCCACACGGCGCGCCCGCCGAGTTCGCGTTTCAGCCGCAGGCCGTATTCCGCCACCACTTCCCCGGCCAGAAACACCATCGTCAGCTCCCCGCCGAAACTCCACGCCTGCACCGGATACGGCACGCTGGTCGCCAGCGGGCGCCCCGCGTCGAGCGTCGCGAGGTGCTGCTGCGCCGCATACGCGCTCGCCACCCGCGCGCCCTTGCCCGTCCGCGCCTGCAACGCCTCCCGCGTCGGCGCCGGATCGAGCGGCAACGCGATCTCCCGCCGCCGCGCCGCCGTCACGCCTCCGAGCGGACGCATCGCCCCCGCGAGCACGCGCTCCACTTCCCCCGCGATCTTCGCGCCGTTCGCCGCCACCGCCGGCGCGCCGCGCGGATGCGGATTCGCATCCGCCCCGCACCCGATCGCCACCAGCGCCACCGCCCCGGCGTGCGTCTGTTCCAATTGGTGCGCCGCCAGCCCCGCCCAATCGCCGTGCAGGTAGTTGTCCTTCCCTTCCAGCGTCGTGCAGTGGCACGCGTAGTTCAGCAGCACCGCGCGGATCCCCCCGCGCGGGTCCGCTGCCCGGAGCACCGGCAGCGCATGGTCCACCGGCCCCTTCGGGTCCACGCCGAAGGCTTTCCACTTTCCATCCACAATGACCCGCCGTTGCGCCGCCACGTCCGCCGTCCCTTCGCCCCAGGCGAGCCGCCCCGGTTTCCGGTCCGCCAGCGCCGCCTGCGCCACCGCCACCAGCTGGGTCCGCAGCTTCGCCGTATACCGCTCGATCCGCGCCGTCTCCTCCGCCGGCAGATCCTTCGAAAACATGAAGGGCAACACATCCGCCAACGCCGGCCCCGAGTGCACGTGCGTCGCGCAGATCGCCACCCGCGCCCGCTCGATGCCGTGCGACTTCGCCAGCGCCGCCGCGACCGCCTCCGTCGTCTCTGCGCCCACCCCGATCAACTCCACCGTGATCATCACCGCCGGTTTCGCCGCGCCCGCCGCGTCGCCGCCGCCGATTGCCAGCGCGCGCGCATACAGTCGCGTCTCCGCCCGCGTCGCTTCGTCCGCGCGGCCCTGGTAGCCCGACAACCGGATCGGCAGCTCGGGCGTGATGTCGAGCTTCGCCGCGCCGACCGGGATCGGCGCTGTGGCGGGCGCCGCGTGGGCGCCGCCCGCCGTCCACCACAGCACCGCACCGACCAGAAGAATTTTGGGGTTCAACATAGGGGAAAGCTCCGTATCCGCGCACCGGCGACCGCCGCCCGCCGCGCGCACTTACCGTTGTCTCACGTAGGGGAACTCCACGCGCCGCACCTGTCCGTTCCTCGTCCCTTCGATGGCGGCCGTCAGTTTTCCGTCTGCCTGCAACGTATAGCTGATGCGCTGCGGGAAATCGTGCGCCGGGTTCTCGAACACCGCCTCCGTCGCGCTCGCCCGCACCAGCCGAAACGCCGCCTCCTTCTGCCCCGACGGCCGCGCCACGTAGTTCACCGTGCCGTCCGCCTCCGTGCGCAGCAGGAGAAATTCATGCGCCACCGTCCGCTGCCCCGCCACCGTCCGGCTCAGCCCGATCATCGTCCCGCCGCGCAGCGGTTCCCAGTGCTCCGTCGTTTCGCGCCCGTTGCGCTCGAGCGTCCAGGTCCCCGCCAACCACGCGATCGCCGCCAACGCCGGCCGCTCGGCGTTCGCCGCGGCCACCTCCGCCGCCGGCTTCGCCGCCGCGCCCGCCGCCGACTCCGCCGCCCATCCGCCGCAAATCAGCACCCCGCTCAACCGCCACACCCCCGCGCCTCGCAGTTTCATGCGCGTGCTAAACCACGGAACCCGCAGCGGCGCACGGAAATTCTCGCCCGCCGCCGCCCCGTCCCGTCGCGGCGTCACCGGGCCCACTCCCGGCCCGCATCGCCCGTCGCCCCGTGCGCCCCGTTTCTTCCTTCTTCTTTCCCCGCGTTTCTTCTTTGTCCGTCCCGCCCCCGCGTCCCGCCGTCCCTGTTTCCACCTTTCACCTTTCGCCTTCCGCCTTTCAGCACCTTCCACCTTCCCAACTCGTCACTCGTAACACGTCACTCATCACTCCAGTTCCACCCATGCCCTGGCTCCTTCTCGTCATCGCCGCCGCCTTCGAAATCGCCTGGGCCATCGGCCTCAAATACACCGCCGGCTTCACCCGCCTCTGGCCGTCCGTCGGCACCGTCGTCGCGTTGATCGCGAGCGTCGGCCTGCTCGGCGTCGCCGCGCGCACGCTGCCCATCGGCACGGCCTACGCCGTCTGGACGGGCCTCGGCGCCGCGGGCACGGCCGTCCTCGGCATCTTTCTCTTCGGCGAACCCGCCACCACCGCCCGCCTCGTCTGCCTTGGCCTGATCCTCGCCGGCGTCATCGGCCTCAAATTCGCCTGACCACCCGCCTCGCACCGTCCCATCCTCCGCCCGCTCCTGCGTGTCTTCTTTCTACATTCCGCCGTGTCTTCTGTTCCGCCTGCA
>JBILLY010000079.1:0-10976 GCA_044375835.1 Opitutaceae bacterium | reverse complement strand
TGGTCGGGCCCTGGGCGGTGGGGTTGAAGGCTTTCCAGGCGTGGAAGATGTGGCCGGTGCAGGTGACGGTGTTGTAGAAGTTCACGCCGGTGCCCTGGGCGGAGACGTAGATGTGGCCGTTGGCGTGGATGGGGCCGTAGACGTTCATGGTGGAGCCGGGGTGGAGCTCGAGGTCCATGTTGTAGAAGGTGGCGTGGGCGAAGAGGGGGGCGCCGCGGACGCTGATTTTCTGGCGGACGTAGGCGGTGACGGGCGGGCCGTTGGGGACGGTGACGGTGGCTTTGGCGTAGACGGGGATGTCGCGGCGGAAGATCCATTTGCCCTTGAGGGGGTCGTTGGTGTGGTTGGGGTCGTTGCCGTCGACGTAGTAGAGGGTGGTGGAATTGGACGAGACGACGTTCTGGATCCGGCCGCCGGTGAGGACGACGGAGGCGGCGTCGACGTGGGTGCCGGTGAAGAGGGAGGACGGCGGGGCGGAGAGGGCGGAGGCGCCGGTGGGGGTGAAGGCGCCGGCGAGGAAGGTGGACGTGTTGTCCATCTGGTAGCGGATCTGGGTGAGGCCGTATTCGGCGACGGCTTCGGCGGCGTTGCGGGCCTCGAGGCGGTAGAGGGAGCGGGCGTTGAGCTGGGACTCGGTCATGACCCAGCGGAGCATGCTGGCGAGGACGAGGCAGAGGAGCGTCGCGAAGATGATGGCGAGGACGAGGCCGGAGCCGCGGCGGGAGGCAAGGAACCGGGGACGAGGGACCCACGACGAAGGATCGGAGGCCGGGGCGCGCCGGTTGCGGGCGCGGCGAGGCGCGGGGCGGGCGGAACTGGAGGAGGGGGCGCGCACGGTGTCAGCCGCGGGGGGAGACGGTGAAGTTGTAGGTCGAGACGGCGCGGCGGGTGTAGCCGTCGTTGGAGATGTAGTTGATCTGGCCCTTCACCATGACGGAGCGGTTGAAGAAATTGTAGAAGAGGCGGCCGGAGGTGGAGGTGCCGGTGGCGACGCCGTCGGTGCCGCCGGAGATGATGTCGTTGTTGGTGTGGAGAGTAGAGAGGGCGGGCATGAGGTTCCACAGTTGGGTGCCGTCCTGGGCGGGGGAAAAGCTGAGGTCGAACTTGCGCACGGGGCCGAGGCCGGTGCCGTCGGGGTCGTGGTAGTAGCCGACGAGGCGGGAGACTTTGGTGTCGTCGGCGGCGTCCTTGAACACGAGGAGGAGGCAGTCGCCGGTCTCGCCGTCGCCCATGGAGGCGAGGACTTCGCTGCCGGTCTCGCCGACGGTGCGGGTGGAGAAGTCGGACAGGATGACGTAGAAGTTGGCGAAGGTGGCGGTGTCGGTGAGTTCGTTGGTGAAGGTCCGGACGTCGCGGTTGATGACGAGGCGGAAGGTGTTGTATTTGTAGCTCTTCATCAGGTTGACGAAGAGCGAGAGCACGGTGGTGGTGACGAGGCCGAGGATGGTGGCGGCGACCATGATCTCGATGAGCGAGAACGCGCGGCGGGCCCGGCGCGGAAAGGCGAAAGGCGAAAGGCGGAAGGCGGAAGGCGGGCAGGCGAGCCGGGGGCGCGGGCGAGGCATGGCGGGCGGGCTCAGTAGGTGGGGACGAGGGAGCGGAGGTTTTTGATCACGCCGGAGTAGGAGCGCGTGATGCTGCCGTCCTGCACCTGCCACATGTAGAGAATGGTGATGGCCTTGGCCTGTTGGGTGGCGCCGTAGCCTGAGGGCGTGAGATCCTGGACCCAGGCCCAGATGTGGATGGTGAGGTCGCCGGCGCGGTTCACGTCGAAGGTCTTGACGTTGTCGTAGACGGCGGCGGGAACGGCGGGGAGGTTGAGGTCGGCGACGGAGAGCGGGGAAAGCGGGGAGAGGACGATGGGGTCGGCGGTGACGTCGTCCTTCTGCGTGGGGATGGAATACATCGTCGCGTAGGTGGACGCGGCGCGGTCGGTGCCGGCGGGCGGGGAAATGGGGACCAGATCGTAGGGCATGTTTTTGATCTGCTCGAGATAGCCCTGCATGATCGCGGCGACGGACGACTGGTAGACGGCGGTCTCGGTGAGGCGGCGGATCAAGATCGAGGCGGCGATCAGGCTGGTCGACACGATGGCGATCAGGCTGATCGCGATGGTGACCTCGACGATGGTGAGGCCGCGGCGGCTGCGGAGATGACGCGGACGAACCATGCGGAGGGTGAGGGCCGGGACCTTGGGCGGTCGGCGCGGCGGAGTCACTCCTTGGGTTTGGCGGGGAAGCGCGGGGAGCGCACGCCGCCGCGCAGGATCGGCGCGGTGAGGTGGCGGGGCTGGGTCGGGGCGGGAGTGGCGGCGGGGCCGGCGGCGGCTTCGGCCGCGAGGCGGGCTTCCATCTCGGCGGCGGCGGCGCGGATCTTGGCCTCGTGTTCGCGGCGGCGGGCCTCGGCGGCGGCTTCGGCGGCGCGGCGACGGGCGCTGGCGCGCTCGGCGGCGAAGGATTCGCCTTCGCGGGTGACGGCCCAGACGCGGACGCCGGTGACGGCAGCCATGAGAATGAGGCAATCGCCGAACGGGCAGAGGCGCTGGAGCGGATCGAAGCCCGGGGCGAACCAGGCAAGCGCGAGCGGCGGCGCGAGCGTGAGCAGGGTGCGCAGGAGCGGCAGGAGGCGCGGCGTCTGCATGACGGCGTTGCCGAGGTTGATCGCCGACCAGAACAGCAGGCCGGCCTGGAGGGCGGCGAGGCCGAGGAGGAGCCAGGTCATCGGGCCGCGAAGCGCGCCTTGGTGTGGTCGGCGGGATTGACGGAGGTGGCGTTGGCCTCGTTGAGAACGAGGTCGCGGGCCGGCGTGAGGCCGACCCATTCGTAGGTCCATTCGCGGCGGTCGGCGCGCGCGTAGCCGATGGCGACGAGACGGACTTCGCGGAGGTCGTGGCGGAGGGTGAAGTGGCCCTCGGCGTCGGTGCGGGCCTGGAACGGGGCCTCGGGGAGGTAATCGAGGTAGCGGGCGGCGATGCGTTCGGCTTTGGCGGTGAGGGTGGCGTGGTCGTCGAGGCGCTTTTCCGTGGCGGCGACGACGGCTTGGTCGAGAAGGCGCTGGGCGGCGGATTGGGCGCGGGCTTTGGCGTGGGCGAGGAATCCGGGGAAGGTGGCGGCGGGGTAGGCGCGGACTTCCACGCCGGTGAGGAACCGCGGGGCGACGCCCTGGGGCGTGACGACGATGCGGCCGACGACGTCGGTGTGGGTGATGGCCTCGGCCTGGAGCGGTTTCTGGTGGCTGAAAAATTCGGGGATGTTGCCCTCGCCGGCGGGCGCGGGGCCGGCGGCCAAAACGGCGGCGGGGACCGAAGCCGGGGCTTCGACGGCGGTTTCCGGCTCGGTCGCGGGCACGGGTGCGGGTGCGGCAGTCTGCACGAGGACGCCGGCGGCGGAGAAATCGGATGCCGGGGCGGCGGCCGGGGTGGCGGCGGGAGCGGCGGCGCCTTCGGGCAGAGCGACGCGGCTGGCGATCTCCCACTCGCGGGCGTTGAGGCGGCGGCGCAGTGCCTCGATGGCGGCGAACTCGGCGGACGGCTCGTCGGAGGCGTCGTCGGTGGGCGCGGCGACCGATGCGGCCGACGTCGACGCGGTGTCGGCGGCGGACGGGGCGGCGAGGAAAATGGAGCGGACGTTGAGGTCGGCTTGGACGGACGCGGGCAGGAGTTCGGCGCGGACGGTGGTGGCGCCGCCAAGGTGACGCACGAGGATGCCGCCGGTGGTGTAGTTGATGACGGCGACGGAGCTGAGCGTGCGGCCGTCTTTCAGCCGGAGCACGGGGTAGGATTTGATCGGGTCCGCGGCGAAGACGGTGCCGGCGAGGAGGGCAACGGCGGTGGCGAGCGCAACGCGGACGCGGGCGGACCGCGGGGCGGCCGGAAGGTCTACGTGTGGAATCGAGCGACGCATGGGATCGGGAACGACTGCGATGACCTCGGAGAAGCGGGGGCGTGTCGACGGGAGATCGCCGCCGAGGATGTTCGGGAAACGCCTAACGGCGGTGCGTAGTATCCCGCAATCGCGCGCGGAGGAGGGCGGGGCGACGCGGCTTGCCCTCGGCCGGAGCGCGGGCAAGGGCCGGGGCGGAGCGGACGGATCGGGTGCGAACGGACGGGGATGCGGACACGAAACCGCCGCGGCGGGAGGCCGCGGCGGCGGGGAAAGCGGGAGGCGCGGGGCCCGCGGAGGGGCGCGCGGCGGGACCGGGGGAAACTCAGCCGGAGGCGGAGGCGTTTTGCCGGGCTTCGGCGGCGGTCTCCTGCGCATCGACGACCAGGGTGGTGACGACGTCGGAGCCGACGTTCACCATCGTGCGGGTCATGTCGAGGATGCGGTCGGCGCCGAGGACGATGCCGATGCCCTCGGGCGGAATGCCGAAGGTGGTGAGGAGGCCGGCGATGAGCGGGAGGGAGCCGCCGGGGATGCCGGCGACGGCGACGGCGCTGAGCACCGAGAGCAGGAGGAGGGTGATCTGGGCGCCGGCGCTGAGGTGGATGCCGTAGACCTGGGCGACGAAGAGGACGACGCAGCCCTCGTAGAGGGCGGTGCCGCTCATGTTCATGGTGGTGCCGAGCGGGAGGACGAAGCCGGCGACGCTGGGGCGGAGGTTGAGGGTGTCCTTGGCGCAGGCGAGGGCGGCGGGGAGGGTGGCGTTGCTGGAGCTGGTGGAGAAGGCGGTGACGAGGACGGGGCGGAGGTCGCGCCAGACCTGGGCGGGGCTGCGCTTGGCCCAGAACTTGATCCAGAGGGACATGGTGCCGAAGAGGTGGATCAGCAGCACGACGACGCAGCCGAGGACGAAGACGCCGAGGGCGACGAGGATCTCGACGCCGATCTTGACGATGACGCTGTAGATCATCGCGGGCACGGCGTAGGGGGCGAGCTTGAGGGCGAAGTTGACGATGCCCGTCATGAGTTCGCTGATCAGGTCGAGCGTATCCTGAATCTTCTGACGCTTCTCGGCCGCGAACTGGGTGGCGACGGCGCCGACGAGAATGGCGAAGAGGATGAGGGGGAGGACGTCGCCGATGCTGGTCTTGGTCTGGCCGACGACGGCGCCGAAGAGGTTTTTCGGCATGAACATCTCGACGATGGCCGCGAAGTTCATCTGCGGGGAGGCGGCGCTGTTGGCGACGTGTTTGGAGGCGGCGCCGCCGAACTCGGCCATGAGGCGGGCCTTGGTTTCCGCGCCGATCTGGCTGCCGGGCTGGATGATGTTCATCATCAGCAGGCCGAGGGCGACGCCGATGGCCATGTTGAGGAAGAAGAGCCAGAAGGTGCGGCCGGCGAGCGGGCCGAGCTTGTCGAGGCGGCCGAGCTGGACGACGCCGCCGGCGAGGGAGGCGAAGACGAGCGGGATGACGACGAAGAACAGCATCCGCAGGAAGATCTGGCCGAAGGGATCGAAGACCTCGGTCGACACCTTGCGCATGAAGGCGAGGAAGTCCGGGGAGACTTTGCCGACAAGGAGGGTGGCGATGCCGGCGACGATACCGATGACGAGGCCGATGAGGATGCGGTTGGCGAGGGGGCGATTGGTCTCTGCCATGATGGGTGGGCGTGAGGCTGCGAAAGGCGGGCGGGTTGTCGAACGGGAAAGGGGAGGGTAGCTGGCGGCGTGCCGGACTGAATGCGGGAGTGAGGGAGTGCGGAGAGGCAGGTGGGGCCGGGCGAGCGGGGCGGCGGGGGAGGCGGGCGGGAGGCGCGGGCGGGGATGTGGCTTCGGGGCGCGGGGCTTGCGGGGGATGGACGCGGCGCCAAGGTTCGCCGAGCTATGCCAACGATGCCGACGAAGCTGCCATTTTCCGCCGTGGTGTTGGCCGGGGGGCGCTCCAGCCGGATGGGGCGGGAGAAGGCGCTGCTGGAGGTCGGCGGCGGGCCGCTGTGGCGGCGGCAACGGGACGTGTTGCGGGCGGCGGGGGCGGCGGAGGTGTTTTTGTCGTTGCGGGCGGAGCAGGCGTGGCGGCGCGGGGCGGAGGGCTTCGACGGGCAACTGCTGGATGCGGTCGAGGTCGGCGGGCCGATCATCGGCGTGACGGCGGGGCTGGAGCGGGCCGGAGAGCGGCACGTGGCGGCGCTGGCAGTGGACCTGCCGCGGTTGCCGGCGGAGTGGTTCCGGCGGCTGCGCGCGGAGTGCGGACCGGGTGTCGGCGCGGTGGGGCGGCGGGACGGCTATTTCGAGCCGCTGGCGGCGATCTACCCGAAGGAACTCATGCTCGAGGCCTGCGAGGCGTTGGTGCGGGCGGAGTTTTCGCTGCAAAAGTTCGTCGCGGCGGGCGTCGCCGCGGGGCGGATACGGGTGTGCGAGATCGCGGCGGACGAGGCGGGGTGGTTCGAGAACTGGAACGAGAGCCCGTGCCGGGCAGTGACGAGTGATGAGTGACGAGTGACGAGCGACGAGCGAAGCGTGATGCGCGCCCGGAACTCAGGCGTAGCGGTCCTCGGTCCAGGGGTCGGCGGTGTTGGAGTAGCCGCGGACTTCCCAGAAGCCGAGTTTGTCCTCGGCGAGAAAGGTGATGCCGCTGACGAATTTGGCGCCTTTCCAGGCGTAGAGCTTGGGGATGATCACGCGGGCGGGGCCGCCGTGCTCGCGGGGGACAGGGGCGCCGGCGAAGGAGGTGGCGACGAGGACATCGTCGTCGAGGCAGGCGGCGAGCGGGACGTTGGTGGAGTAGCCGTCGTAGCTCGTGAAGTAGACGAACTGCGCTTCGGGGGCGGGTTGGACGAGTTCGTAGAGCGCGGTGAAGGCGACGCCGGCCCAGCGGCAGTCGTATTTGCTCCAGGTGGTGACGCAGTGGAAGTCGCTGACGTCCTCGACCTGCGGGAGGGCGTGGAAGGCGTCCCACGAGAGGTCGGCGGGGCGGGCGACGAGGCCGTCGAGTTTAAGGCGCCAGTCGGCGTGGGCGATCTCGGGTTGGACGCCGAGGTCGAGCACGGGGAAGCCGTCGGTGAGTTTCTGGCCGGGCGGGAGGCGGTCGCGCGAGGGTTCGGCGCGGGCGGTGACGCCGAGGGCTTTTTGTTTTTCAGCCCATTTCTGTTTCGCGGCGATGTAGCGTTCCTTCGACATGGCGCCGGACGGTAGGGGCGGGGGCGGGAGGCGCAAGTCGCGGCGCGGCGCGCGGGGGCGCGGGCGACGCGATACGGGAGACGGCGGGTGGCCGTGGGTGTGGGGGCGGGGGCGTGGGCGTGGAGAGCGAGGCGCAGCGCACGCGGCGGGAGGGCGGGCGGCAAACGCCGCCGAATGAGGAACGCGGCGCCGGCGGGGACGGCTTCGCGGAGCGGGCCCGGGCGAGCGCGTTCAGCGGAGGTCGGCGATGCCGCCGGGGAGGGCGTGGAGGCGGGCGACCTCGGCGTCGGTGAGCGCGCGGTCGAAGGCGGCGAGGTCGTCGATCTGGCCGACGTAGGCGGCGGCGAGCACGAGTTGCACCTTGTCGGCGGCCCAGCCGAAGGTGAGGTCCCAGCCGGAGAGGGTGCCCTGCAGACGGCCGTCGAGGTAGAGCTTGCCGACACCGGCTTTGCCGGCGTTGAGGCGGTCGAACGTGAAGGCGACGTGCGTCCAGCGCGTGCGGGCGAAGGGGGCGCGGGGGAGGTTGATCATGGGGCGCTCGGCGTCGGTCATCTTGGCCCAGTCCTGGTTTTTGGGATTCCAGATTTCGAAGAGCGGGCGGATGGCGAAGCGGAAGTGGCGGGGCGATTCGTCCTTGGACCACTCAAGGAAGATGAAGCCCTTCTTGGAGTCGCCGGCGACGATCTGCACGGGGTCGCAGTAGCCGGGCTCGAGGTCTTCGTCGGGCGTGAGTTTGAGCCAGACGGAGACGCTGCCGCTCCAGTCGGCGGGTTTGTAGTCGATGGCGCCGGGGCCTTTGAAGAAGGGGCGGACGGGGTTTTTCTTGGTGACGGCGAGGGCGCCGCCGAAGCGGCCGGTGCCGGGGGAGAGTTTGATGGCGTCGGTCTCTTTGGCGGGACCACTGAGGCCGCCGCCGGCGAGGTAGAGCGTGCGGTCGCCGCGGGAGAAGGCGGCGTCGAAGGTGCCGTCGAACGGGGCGTGGAGCGTGAGCGACTGTTTGAGCGGGGCGAGGTCGGCGGCGGCCGCTGGAGCGGAGGCCGCGAGGTGGGCGAGCGTGGCGAGGGCGAGCAGAGTGATGCGCGGGGAAAGCATGCAGGCAGGCGACACCACGGAGCGGAGCGGGGCAAGCGCGGGGCGGGCAAGATCCGCGGCGTTTTTCCGGGCCGGGGCCGGGTCTCGACGATTGCCAGCGACGGCCCGGGTCGCAGCGTGGGAATTCATTTCAGCATGAAACGAGCGATCTTTATCGGGGCGTGGGGGTGGATGGCCGCGGTCGGGGCGGCGGCGCAGACGGTGGCGGAGCCGCCGGTGAAACTCGCGGAGGTGGTGGTGACGCCGAGCCGGTTCGGCGTGGCGACCACCACGGCCGGGTCGGCGGCGTCGCTGACCGCGGAGCAGCTGGAAGTGTTGCCGCAGGTGGGCGACGACCTGTTCCGGACGATCGCGCGGCTGCCGGGTTTGGCGGCGGACGATGTGTCGGCGCAGTTCTGGGTGCGCGGGGCGCCGCACGGCGAGCTGCTGGCGCGGCTGGACGGCGTGGAGCTGGTGGAGCCGTTTCACCTCAAGGATGTGGACGGCGCGCTGGCGATCGTGGATCCGGCGACGATCCAGCGGCTGGATCTGGCGACGGGGGGATTTGCGACGGAGTTCGGCGGCAAGCTGGCGGGCGTGCTGACGATGGAAACGAAGAGCGACGCGCGGCCGCGGACGGCACTGAACCTGAGCCTGACGGGGCTGGGCGCGAGCCGGCACGCGGGCTTTGCCGGCGGGAAAGGCCGGTGGCTGGTGGCGGCGCGGCGCGGGTATCCGGACGTGGCGCTGAAGCTCTCCGGGCGGGACGACGACATCTCGCCGCGCTACTACGACGCGTATGCCAAGGTCGAATACGACGTGGCGCCGGGCCACACGGTGGCGCTGCATGCGCTGCGCGCGGGCGACGGTTTCCGCTATGTGCGGACGAACACGCCGTCGCTCTCCAGCGCCTACGACAGCGACTACGTGTGGGGCCGCTGGCGCGGCACGGTTGCCGACGGCCTGAGCGGCGAGGCGGTGGTGTCGTGGACACGGCTGGCCTGGGACCGCACGGGGACGGGGCGGCTGGACGGGTTTCCGTTTTCGCTCGGCGATCACCGCGACTTCGAGAGCGCGGCGGTGCGCAACGACTGGACGTATGCGCTCGGGGAAACGGCGGTGGTGCGCGGCGGCTGGGAGGCGAAGACAGGCGAGGCGAACTACGACTATGCGCTGCGGCAGCAGCGGACGGCGGCGGTGGCCGGCGTGCAGACGACGGTGACGGAGACGGTGCAGGCGAGGATGGCGCCGGACGGCGGGGCGACGGGTGCGTTTGCGGCGGTGAAAGTGCGGCCGCTGGCGGCGCTGGTGGTGGAGCCGGGCCTGCGCTACGACCGCGTCGACCACGCGGGCGGCGCGGCGGTGCAGCCACGGCTGCACGCGGCGCTGGCGCTGGGGCGCACGACGGTGCGCGCGGCGTGGGGCGACTACGCGCAGGCGCAGGGGCTGCACGAGATCGCGGTGGCGGACGGCGAACGGGGCTTCTACCGCGGGGAGCGGGCGGAGCACCGCGTGCTCGGGCTCGAGCGGGCGCTGGGCAAGGCGGTGTCGTTGCGTGTCGAGGCCTACGAGCGCACGACGACGCGGGTGCGCCCGCGCTGGGAGAATCTGGACAACCCCTACGACCTGTTTCCCGAGGCGCAGGCGGACCGGGTGCGGCTGGCGCCGGATCGGAGCCGGGCGCGCGGCGTGGAAGTGCTGGTGTCGAGCCGCGGGGCGGAGCGGCTGCAGTGGCACACGAGCTACGCGTGGTCGGAGTCGGAGGACCGGATCGCGGGGCGGTGGGTGCCGCGGTCGCGGGACCAGCGGCATGCGTTTTACGCGGACGCGACGTGGGCGTTGGGCGCGAAGTGGACCTTCACGGCGGCGTGGCAGTTCCACACCGGGTGGCCGACGACGGATCTCGTTTTCACGTTGGCGCCGCTGAACAACGGCCGGCGATTGCTGGTGGAGTCGATCGGGCCGGCCTACGGACTGCGCCTGCCGGACTACCACCGGCTGGACCTGCGGGCGACGCGGCGGGTGAAACTCAAGCGCGGCGAGCTGCGGGTGTATGTGGACGTGTTCAACGCCTACGACCGGCTCAACGTGCTCGGTTACGACCACAACGTGAGCGTGAGCGGAACGACGGTGACGGACCGCAAGAAGGCGCGGGAGCAGCTGCCGATTTTGCCGAGTGCGGGCGTGAGCTGGGAGTTTTGAGGCGGGCGGCCGGCGGCGGCGGGCGGTAGGAGCCGAGGCGGGCGGGAGCCGAGCGCTGAGGTTGGGCGCTGGGAGCTGAGAGCGGAGAGGCGAGAGCAGGGTCGGGCGGGTGGGCGGGGCGGAGCTTACGGGGCGACGGGCAGAAACTGCACGGCGTCGGCGATGACGTAGCCGTCGGGCGTATCCGCATTGCCGATGCGCACGTAGCCGGCGCGGCCGGCGGCGAACTCGAAGGTGCCGAGGCTGCGCCAGAGGCGGGCGTGGGGCGGCTCCTGGCGCTGGTTGACGCGGACGACGGTCTCGCCGCCGGCGTGGCGGATGGTGATCGGCGCGGAGGTGGTCCGCCGGACATTGTAGCAGTGGGCGAGGCGCACCTCGTAGCGGCCGGCGCGCGGGAGGTCGGGCGTGAAGGTGACGGACTTTTTGCCTTTGTCGGCGCGTTGGTCGTGCAGGTAACCGAGGCCGACGTAGGGCGGCGTGTGGGTGGAGTATTGCCAGGTGCCTTCGAGCGTGGCGGCGGTCTCGTCGACGACGATGCCGGGGAGCGACGCGGGATCGTCGACGATGAACGGGACGAGTTCGGGGCGGTCGACCTCGCCGGGCGCGTGGGTGTTGGCGACGGCCTGGGGGTGGGGGCGGAGGGG
>JBILLY010000911.1:0-2620 GCA_044375835.1 Opitutaceae bacterium | reverse complement strand
GCTCTTCCGCGAGTTCGGCGTGCGCTACCTGTTCTGCGGGCACTATCACCGCAACGCCGAGGCGCGGGACGGCGACCTCATGACGGTGACGACGGGGGCAGTGGGCAAGCCGCTCGGCGGCTCGAAGTCGGGCTTCCGCGTGGCGGTGGTGCGGGACGACGAAATCGAGCACCGGTTTTACGAGCTGGGCGACCTGCCGACGAAAATTGACCCGAAAGTGTCGTTGACCGCGCCGCCGGCAAAAAAGTAACTCCCGGCGGTGCAACCCGCCGCGGGTCGCGCCGTCTCGCTTCGGTCGGTCCGCGGTGTCGGTTTTGCCGCATCCGCGTAAAAATTGCCCCAACGGCCTCAGCAAGCTGAGGCCCTGCAGACTGAGAATCTCCTCACCTCATCCCCCCGTTCCCCCATGTCGCTCCCCGCGTTGTCCCGCCGTCATTTTCTCCAACGTGCGTCCGTGCTCGCCGCGGCGCCCCTGATTTTGCCGGGCCGGGTGTGGGCGCAGGCGACGGCGCCGAGCAAGCGGCTGACGCTCGGCTGCATCGGCATGGGCAAGCAGATGAAGGGGCACCTCGGGGCCTTTCTCGGCCGCGACGACGTCGAGGTGCTGGCGGTCTGCGACGTCGACACCACGCGGCGCGAGGCGGCGAAGAAGCGGGTGGACGACGCCTACACGAAGAAGAGCGGGCAGACGCGGACGGATTGCGCGGCCTACAACGATTTCCGGGAGCTGATCGCGCGGAAGGACATCGACGCGGTGGTGATCGCGACGCCGGACCACTGGCATGCGTTCATCGCGATCGCCGCGGTGCGCGCGGGCAAGGACGTGTATTGCGAGAAGCCGCTCACCTACAACATCCACGAGGCGGTGACGCTCGTGAAGGAAGTGCGGAAGGCGAACCGCGTTTTCCAGACGGGCTCGCAGCAGCGTTCGTCGAAGGAATTCCGCATCGCGTGCGAGCTGGTGCGCAACGGCGTGCTCGGGCGCGTGAACTCGGTGCACGTGTCGTTCGGCGATCCGGCCTCGGTCTACAACAAGCCGGCCGAAGACATGGAGCCCGGCCTCGATTGGAATCTCTGGTGCGGGCCGGGTCCGCTCGTGCCCTACAACCCGATGCTCTCGCCGCGCGGCCTGCACGACCATTTCCCGAAGTGGCGCGACACCTGGGAATTTGGCGGCGGCATGATCACCGACTGGGGCGCGCACCACATCGACATCGCGCAGTGGGCGCTGGACAAGGACGGCAGCGGTCCGGTCGAGATCCGGGCGCCGCAGGGCTGGGAGACGGCGAAGCGCGGCGCGCAGCTGGTCTACGCGGACGGCACGCTGCTCACGCACACGAAGGGCAAGGGCGTGTCGTTCTACGGGACGCTCGGCGAGGTGCACGTGAACCGCGGCAAGTTCGAATTCATCCTCGGCGACAAGACGATCCACAAGTTCTGGGACAAGGAGATCGACAAGGGCACCTCGATGGAGCGCGAGGTGACGCTGACGGAGCGCGAGTATCTGGCCGACGCCAAGGTGAAGCTCTACACCAGCAAGGCGCACTTCCAGGACTTCCTCGACTGCGTGCAGTCGCGCAAGCAGCCGATCTGCGATGTCTCGATCGGCGCGAGCTCGGTGATCGCGTGCCACCTGATGAACTGCGCCTACCGCTACGGGGCCAACGCGAAGTGGGATCCGGTGCGCAACAAGTTCGGCAGCGGCGGCAGCTCGCGCTGGCTGACGCGCGACCGCTACCGCGACAAGTGGGCCGTCTGAGGCACGGTGCGGCACGGGCCGGCGCGGCGGCGGTGCGCCGGGCCGGGCGGCGCCGGGCAGGGCCGGGCGGGGCCGGGCAGTTGAAAGTTGAAAGGTGAAAGTTGAAGGACGGGCGGGTGCGGAGAGGGCGCGCGGATGCGGGTGTGGGGCGGGTGTGGATTTGGGGATCTTTGCTTCGGCTACGGCGGGTGGGCGCGAACCAAGACGGACGAACCGGGGGAACCGCTGATGGGTTTCGCCAAGGGGCGAAACCTTGGAATGGACCTCCGCCTGATCGGCTCCGGGGCAAGGGGAAGGGTCTGCTGATCGCAGACTGATACCCACGTCGCCAGAAGTTTGGACGACAGAGGAAGCGAGGCCGGGTTTCCGCACCGAGGGGAGCTCGAGAGGGCGAATCGCCCGGTAACCCAGGCCGGCTCGGCGAGCCGGCCCTACCGCGGAAGAGTCCAGTCGTGGCGGGACGTTGGTATGAAATCCGTCGTTTGCGAGGGGTGGGAACCGGCGGGCGCGGTGCTACGGCGCGAGCGTGCGGCGGAGGGCGTGGACTTGGGCGACGACGAGGTCCTCGACTGCGGGGACGAAATTGCCCGGGTGGTTGAGGATGCGGGTGTTGGCGCCGCCGCCCTCGTAGCCGCCTTCGGTGATGACGCGGCGGCTGCCGAGGTAGCCGAAGACATCGTTGCAGTAGCCGGCGACCCAGACGGCGGCGGGGCCGGCGAGTTCGCGTTTCAGGCGGAGGGAGTAATCGACGACGACTTCGCCGGCGAGGGCGACGAGCACGAGGTCGGAGCCGAAGTGGACGACCTGCACGGGATACGGGTAGGGGGCGGGTGTTTCGCCGCGGCGGAGCGCGTCGCGCAG
>JBILLY010000910.1:0-2626 GCA_044375835.1 Opitutaceae bacterium | reverse complement strand
GACCTCCGTGAAAACGGCCGCCTCGTCGGCATCATTTCCCATGTGCCCGAGTTGAAGGAACGCATCGACGTGCGCCTCGAGGTCACGCCCACGCGCCACGGCTCCACCGCCGCCTTCGTCCGCACCTGAGCCGGCCCCCGGAGTAGCGGCGAATTCTTGCCGCCGCCTCGCCGCAGCCGCCCACCGCTCTCCGCCGCCCTACCGCAGCAGCGCCATCAGCCGCGCGCGGCTCGGCACGCCGAGCTTCGCGTAGACCGCCGTCGCCTGTTTCTTGATCGTGAGCAGGCTCTTTTTCAACCGGCGCGCGATCTCCTGGTTCGAACACCCTTCGCAGATCAGCAACGCGATCTCGCGCTCGCTCGGCGAGAGCAGCCAGAGCAACCGCTGCCGCTCCGGGGTCACCGCCAGCTTCGCCCCCGCATCCTTCGTGCGATCCTCCAGCACGACGAGAAAGCCCGGCCGCGCCAGCAGTCCCGGCGCCGCGTTCACCGCCGACACGCTCGCCGTGCGCCCCGCCACCGTCGGGTGCGGCACGTGCTCCAACCGATGCGGAAACCGCGGCCGCTCCTTCGCGTTTACTTTCAATATCTCCGTCCGCAGCGCCTCACACGCCGCCTGCACCGGTTCCGGCAATACCAGCCGCTCCCGCGACACGAGGCCGCGCGCCACGCCCGGACCGTGCGCCCACACTGCGCATTCCTGCACCGCCTGGTGGTTGGTGAACACCGGCCGCAAATCCCAATCGAGCAGCATGAGCCCGATCGGGATCTGCCGGTTGAACTCCTCCAGCACCTTCCGTCGCAGCCGCTCGTGCTGCAGTTTCTGCACGCGGTCGATCGCCGTGCCGATGTGCGGCCGCAGCGTCTCGATCGCCGCCAGTTCCCCGGCGTCGAAGTCCGCCTGCTCCGGCGCGCGATACAGGCTGAACATCGCCTTCACCTCCTGCCCGCGCCAAAACAGCCACGACGCCCCCTTGTCCCAGCCCTCGGCCCGCGCGAACCGCCGGAAAAACTCCGTGCGCGCGAACCGCTCCGGCTCCCCCACCACTTCGCGGAAGAGGTAGCGCGGCGTGCGCCGGTGCGCCGCGATGTAGTCGGAGAACGGATTGATCCGCCCGCGCGCCTTATACCACTCGTCGGCGTCCTCGATCGCCGGGTCGGTGAACACCAACCGCGCCTCCCGCATCTCGAAATGCCCGAGAAACAGCGTCACGCGCACGCAGGGCGCCACCGCCGCCCGCAACAGCGGCCGCACCGCCGCCCACAGTTCGTCCACCTCCGTCGCCGCATGCAGCCGCAGCAGCAGGGCATCGAGCGTGGGACGGGGCGCGCGTTTCACGCCGCGCACGATGCCGCCCCGGCCCGCACCGTCAACGGCCCCGCCGCGCGGTCACTCCAGGTGCAGGTATTTCAGCCGCCGGTCCGCAAAGGGCCGCGGCACCCAACCTTTCACGCTCGGGTGCACCAAGATCACCTGCGTCGTGAAATACAGCGGGATCGCCGGCAGCTCCGTGAGCAAGATCTCCTCCGCCGCCCGGAACGCCGCGCTCCGCGCCGCCGCATCCGCCGTCCACGTCGCGTCGATCGCGCGGTCGAACGCCGCGTCCGACCACTTCGCTTCGTTGTAGAGCCCGCCCGTCTGCCACGCGCCGAGGAAGTAAATGGGATCCTGATACGTCGTCGCGTTCCACGAGCCGCGCACCAACTGGAAGTCCATCGATCGCTTCGCCTGGTTCAGCACCTGGGTTTCCTGATTCACCAGCTTCACCGTGATGCCGAGTTCCCGCTGCCACATCTGCTGCACCGCCTCCGCCACGATCACGTGGTGCTCCCGCGCGTCGATCATCAGCTCCAGGACGGGAAAGCCCTTCCCGTCCGCGAACCCCGCCTCGGCCAGCCGCGTCCGCGCCGCCGCCGGATCGAAACCCAGCCGCGCCGGCGGTTCGTAGCCCCCGATCCCTGGCGGCGTGAAATGCGCCGCCGCCCGCTTCCCGCCCTTGATCACGCTGCGCACCAGCGCCGCCCGGTCGATCGCCAGCGCCAGCGCCTGCCGCACCCGCCGGTCGTTGAGCGGAGCCTTGGCCACGTTGAGCGAGTAGAAATACACGCCGCGGTCGTCCACCGTGTGCAGCAGTCCCGGCTGCTCGCGCGCGTAGACGTCGATCTTGTTCAGCGGCACGAAGCTCGTCATGTGCAGCTGCCCGCTGCGGAACGCGTTCTCCTCCACGCTCGGATTCTCGATCGGCGAAAAATGCGCCTCGCGCAGCCGCACGCTCGCCGCGTCCCAGTAGTGGGGGTTCCGCTCCAGCACCACGCCCTGGTTCGGCCGCCAGCTCTTCAGCCGGAAAGGACCGTTGCCGACCAGATTGCCGGGCTTGATCCAGTCGCTGCGGCGCTCGTCCATCGCCGCGAACCGCTCGATCGTCGCCTGCTGCACCGGGAAAAACAGATACAGCGCCGACAGAAAAAACGGCGCCGGCCGCTCCAGCGTGAACTCCACCGTGGTCGCATCCGGCGCCCGGATACCCACCGCGGCGAAGTCCGTCAGCTTGCCCGCCTGGTAGGCTCGCGCGTTTTTCACGAAGAACAGGTTGTTCTCCGCGTGCGCCGCCCCGAGCCGCGGCGCC
>JBILLY010000908.1:0-2627 GCA_044375835.1 Opitutaceae bacterium | reverse complement strand
CGTAGATGTTGAGCTCCTCCCGGAAGGCGATGAGGGTGATGAGCGCACCGAAGGTCGCGGACGGCAGGCCGGAGAGAATGGTGAGCGGGTGGACGAAGTCCTCGTAGAGGATGCCGAGGACGATGTAGATGACCAAAACGGCAATCAGGAGCATCCAGCCGAGGCCCTGGAGGGAGCTGGTGAACGCGGCGGCGGTGCCCTGGAAGGTGCCGCTGACGGTGGCGGGCAATTCGGTGCGGGCGACGGCCTCGATGGCTTCGGTGGCCTGGCTGAGCGACACGCCGGGGGCCAAATTGAACGAAATCGTGACGGCGGGCACCTGGCCGAGGTGGGCGACGCTGAGGGGGCCGACGGTCTCGCGCACGGTGGCGACGGATTCGAGCGGGATGAGCCGGCCCTCGCGGTTGCGGAGGTAGAGGAGGGAAAGCGATTTCGGGTCGCGCTGGTATTGTTTCTCCAGCTCGAGGATGACGAAATACTGGTTCGTGGGCGTGTAGATGGTGGAGACCTGGCGCGAGCCGAAGGCGTTGTAGAGGGTCTCCTCGACGACCTGGGTGTTGAGGCCGAGGGAGGAGGCCTTGTCGCGGTCGATGTCGATGATCAGCTGCGGACTGGAGATGAGCAGATCGGTGCTGACATCCATCAGGCCGGGCACCTCGCGGATTTTTTCGAGCATCACGGGGGCGACGCGGTAGAGTTCCTTCAGATCGGAGCCGTAGAGCGTGTATTGGTAGACGGAACTGGAGCCGCGGCCGCCGATGCGGATGCCGGGCGGGACCTGGACGGAGACGCGCAGGCCGGGGATGCCGGACAGCTCGTTGCGGATCTGGGCGGCGATGACGGAGGCGGGCGGGCGTTCGGAGCGCGGGGTGAGCGTGGCGAAAATGCGGCCGGTGTTGACGCCGCTGGGGCCGCGGCTGGAGGCGCCGATGTAGGAGGAGAAGTTTTCGACGTATTGGTTCTTCGCGAGGATGGCGCCGAGCTGCGTGGTGTAGCGCGCCATGGCGTCGAACGACACGTCCTGCGCGGCCTCGGTGTTGACCATGATGCGGCCGGTGTCCTCGGTGGGGATGAAGCCTTTGGGCACGAGCGCGAGCAGCCACACGGTGAGGCCGAGCGTCGCGAGGGCGCAGAGCATGACCGTGCGTTTCCAGCGCAGGGAGAGCTCGAGCGTCCAGCGGTAGACGGCGAGCCAACGGTCGAACATCGCCTCGGTGGCGCGGTAGACGGCGCCGTGCTGCGCGTGCGCGGAGTGCGGCTTGAGGAAGCGGCTGCAGAGCATCGGCGTGAGCGTCAGCGAGACGAAGCCGGAAACCAGAATCGCGGCGCTGATGGAGACGGCGAACTCGTGGAGCAGGCGGCCGAGGACGCCGCCCATGAAGAGGACGGGGATGAAGACCGCCACGAGGGAGATCGTCATCGAGATGATGGTGAACCCGATCTCGCGCGACCCCTTGAACGCGGCGACGATGGGGGAATCGCCCTTCTCCATGTGGCGGACGATGTTTTCGAGCATCACGATCGCGTCGTCGACGACGAAGCCGACGGCGAGGGTGAGCGCGAGGAGGGAGATGTTGTTGATGCTGAACTTGCAGAAATACATCACCGCGAAGGTGCCGATGACGGCGATCGGGATGGCGATGCTGGCGATCAGCGTGGCGGCGAGATTCCGCAGGAAGAGGAAGATCACCATCACCACGAGGGCGATCGCGAGCACGAGGGTGAACTTCACGTCGTGCACGGACTCGCGGATCGCGAGCGAGCGGTCGCTGTAGATGTCGAGGCTGATGGCCGCGGGCAACTGGGCGCGGAAGGCGGGGAGCAGTTCCTTGATGGCGTCGACGACCTTGATGGTGTTGGTGCCGGGCTGGCGCTGGACAAAGAGCAGAATCGAGCGGTTGGGCGTGCCGGTCTGGCCGAGGCTCTGGCCGTCGGCGGCGGGGCCGTTGTTGAGAAACCAACTGGCGGCGCGCTCGTTTTCGACGCTGTCGGTGACGTTGGCGACATCGGCGAGGCGGACGGCGGCGCCGTTGCGGTAAGTGACGATGACTTTCTTGAAGCCGTCGGCGTTCTTGAGCTGGCCGGTGGCGATGAGGGTGGTGGCCTTGTAGTCGCCGTCGATGGTGCCGGACGGGAGGTTGCTGTTGTTGGAGTCGAGGGCGGAGCGGACCTCGTCGATGCCGATGCCGCGGGCGACGAGGGCGCGGGGTTCGAGGCGGACGCGCACGGCGTATTTCTGCGAGCCGAGGACCTGGACCTGCGAGACGCCGTCGACGGTCGACATGCGCTGGGCGAGGACGTTTTCGGCCCATTCGTTGACCTCGGAGAGGGGCAAGGTGGCCGAACTCAAGGCGAGCAGGAGAATCGGGTCGTCGGCGGGGTTGCTCTTCCGGAAGGACGGCGGCGAGGGCATGTCGCGCGGCAGGCGGCGCTGCACCGCGGCGATGGCGGATTGGACGTCCTGCGCGGCGCCGTCGATATCGCGGTCGAGGTTGAACTGGAGCGTGATCGACGTGCTGCCGAGGGAACTCGTCGACGTCATCGAATCGATGCCGGCGATGCTGGCGAACTGTTGCTCGAGCGGGGTGGCGACGGCGGAGGCCATCGTCTCGGCGCTGGCGCCGGGG
>JBILLY010000909.1:0-2627 GCA_044375835.1 Opitutaceae bacterium | reverse complement strand
CGGACGGCAAGATCGACTCGATTTTCACCTCGGATCGGGAGCGCGCACAGACTCAGACGAGCATGGAGTTGCTCGGACTCGATCACGCCAAGGTGGTCGCGTGGCAGCGCCAGTTTGCCGGGCAATCCCCGCAGGCCTTGGGAATCCGCGTGCGCAGCCGCGACGGCCGCAAGGGCTGTCTTGGCGTGTGGCGAGTAGAGACGGAAGGCGAGCGCCGCCAGCGCAAGACGCGGCTGGTGACTATCGCGGTCGCTGAAAACGGTGAGCGCGTGCCCGCGTGGGAGCGCAAGCCGGAGGAAATTTTCCACGCCGCCCCGTTGGCCGGAGCGGAACAGGGATTGGGAGTGGCGTTTTATCGGAACACGGTTGAACCGATTTTCCAACGTGAGCTGGCCCAACGTGGCATCGTGACCGGCGGCGTCAGCTATCAAGCGGAGCTGGTGGCGTGGGTGGATGTGCTATGAGGTCGATGGCTCCAATTCTTGGAGCGCTGCGAGATTCACCTGCTGGTGCGGCTGCGGGTGTTCAATACGGAGCAGATGAACCGGGCTCTACGATACGGTGGTGGCGACAGAGTAAGGGGCTCGGAATCCTTCGCTCCGTCCCATCTGGTGGTTTCCAGAAAGTCGTGAAGGAGGGGAACACCGGGGCGGGCGGCCCCGGTGGCTGTGGTTGGTTGTGACGTTACGCTTTCGCTTCGGCGTAGGCGTCCATGCCGACGCAGCTGCAGACGAGGTTGCGGTCGCCGTAGACGTTGTCGACGCGGCCGACGGCGGGCCAGAACTTGCTGGCGCGGGTGTGGCGGTCGGGGAAGGCGGCGTGCTCGCGGCTGTAGGGGCGCGTCCACTCGTCGGCGCAGATGACCTTGGCGGTGTGGGGCGCGTGCTTGAGCGGGTTGCTGACCTTGTCGGACTCGCCGTTGGCGACGGCCTGCATCTCGCCGTGGATGGAGATCATGGCGTCGCAGAAGCGGTCGAGCTCGGCCTTGGACTCGCTCTCGGTGGGCTCGATCATGAGCGTGCCGGGGACGGGGAAGCTCATCGTCGGCGCGTGGTAGCCGTAATCCATGAGGCGCTTGGCGACGTCCTCGACCTCGAGGCCGTGTTTTTTCCAGCTGCGGAAATCGACGATGCACTCGTGGGCGATGAGGCCGGCGTTGCCGCGGTAGAGCACCGGGAAGAAGGCTTCGAGGCGCTTGGCGACGTAGTTGGCGTTGAGGATGGCGCGCTGCGTGGCTGCGGTGAGGCCGATGGCGCCCATCATGCGGATATACATCCAGGAGATGACGAGGATGCTGGCGCTGCCGAACGGCGCCGCGGAGACGGCGCCGTTGAGCTGAGAGCCGAGAGCCGAGGGCTGAGAGCCCGAAGCAGTGACGGAGGCGGCGAAGACGTGGCCGGGGAGGAAGGGCGCGAGGTGCGCCGCGACGCCGATGGGGCCCATGCCGGGGCCGCCGCCGCCGTGCGGGATGCAGAAGGTCTTGTGGAGATTGAGGTGGCAGACGTCGGCGCCGATGTGGCCGGGCGAGGTGAGGCCGACCTGGGCGTTCATGTTGGCGCCGTCCATGTAGACTTGGCCGCCGTGCGCGTGGATGGCGGCGCAGATGTCTTTGATCGAGGCCTCGAACACACCGTGGGTCGACGGGTAGGTGACCATGAGGGCGGCGAGATCGCGGGCGTGGGCGTCGGCCTTGGCGCGGAGGTCGGCGACGTCGATGTTGCCGTTGGGGTCGCAGGCGACGGGGACGACTTTGAAGCCGCACATGGCGGCGGTGGCGGGGTTGGTGCCGTGGGCGCTGGTGGGGATGAGGCAGACGTGGCGGTGGCCCTCGCCGCGGGACTCGTGGTAGGCGCGGATGGTGAGGAGGCCGGCGTATTCGCCCTGGGAGCCGGCGTTGGGCTGGAGGGAGACGGCGGCGAAGCCGGTGCACTCGGCGAGCCAGGTCTCGAGGTCGTGGAAGAGTTTGGCGTAGCCGCGGGTCTGGGCGGCGGGCGCGAACGGGTGGAGTTTGCCGAACTCCGACCAGGAGACGGGGAACATCTCGCTGGTGGCGTTGAGCTTCATGGTGCACGAGCCGAGCGAGATCATCGAGTGCACGAGGGAAAGATCCTTGGCCTCGAGGCGCTTGATGTAGCGGAGCATCTCGTGCTCGATGTGGAAACGGTTGAACGTCGGGTGCGCGAGGAACGGCGAGGTGCGCGCGTGCGGCGCGCCGGAGCCGCCGGGTTGAAAGCTGAACGTGGAAAGTTGAAGGTCGGGGCCGGCGGCGGCGTCGAGTTGGGCGGCGAGCGTGGCGGCGGCGGCTTCGCTGAAAAAGCCGAGGAGCGTGACGACGTCGTCGACCGTGGTGGTTTCGTCGAGGGAGAGCGCGACGGTGGTTTCGTCGACGGTGCGGAGGTTGATTTTTTTGGCTTCGGCGGCGGCGTGGACGCGGGCGGCGGAGACATTGCCGACGGTGAGCGTGTCGAAAACGGGCTCGGGGTTGACGGTGGCGCCGGAGGAGCGGAGGCCGGCGGCGAGGAGGCCGGTGAGCGACTGCACGCGGCGGGCGATGCGGCGGAGGCCGTCGGGGCCGTGGTAGACGGCATACATCGACGCCATGACGGCGAGGAGGACTTGGGCGGTGC
>JBILLY010000907.1:0-2636 GCA_044375835.1 Opitutaceae bacterium | reverse complement strand
CTTGGGGGCGAGGCGGTAGATGCGGCCGGTTTCCTTTTCGGGGAGGGAATTGCCGCAGATGTCGCCGTCGTGCCAGTCGAGCACGTAGACGGCGCCGTCGGGGCCGATCTCGAGGCTGAAACCGACCCACGCGGCGTCGTTGGCGAGGAGCGTGTCGTCGCCGTGTTTGCCGACGAAGCCGGAGCCCTTGGGCACGAGCAGATCGGAGAGGACGGCGTGCTCGTGGATGTTGGCCATGAAGATGCGGTCGCGGTATTGCTTGGGAAACTCATCGGCGAGGTAGATGCGCGCGCCGCCGTGGGCGGAGCGGTGGCGGTGGTCGGCGATGGTTTTGATATCGTCGTAGATGTGGGGGTTGATGTGTTTGCCGCCCTGCCGGTGGTAGATGCCGCCGGGGATCACGTGCCAGAGGTGCGGGATCACGCAGGCGGTGATGAACATCTGGCCGTGGTCGTCGAAATCGATGCCCCAGGGATTGCTGAAGCCGTGCGCGACGACTTCGAAGCGGTCCTTGGTGGGGTGATAACGCCAGACACCGCCGTCGATATACTGGCCGTCCTGCACGGCGATCTGCTCGGGGAAGGCTTCGCCTTTTTTGTAGAGGCGGCCGCCGTCGGCGGGTTTGCCGACGGTCGAGCGCGTGGCGTAGCCCTGGCAGCCGTAGAGCCAGCCGTCGGGGCCCCAATGGAGGGAGTTGAGCGTCTCGTGGCGGTCCTGGATGCCCCAGCCGGTGAGACGGATTTGGATCTCGGGATCGGCGCGGTCGTCGTGATTGCGATCGGGGACGAAGAGGAGATTCGGCGGCGCGCCGAGCCAGAGGCCGTCGAAACCGACGGCGATGGCGGCGGGAAACGGGATGCCCTCGAGGAAGACTTTGCGGGAGTCGAAGCGGCCGTCGCCGTCGGTGTCCTCAAGGATGAGGATGCGGCTGTCGCCGTGGTTGGCGAAGCCGGTGCGGCGGTTCTCGTAGTCGCGGTTTTCGGCGACCCAGAGGCGGCCGCGGTCGTCCCAGCAGAACGCCATCGGCTGCGTGATCGCGGGTTCGGAGGCGGCGAGTTTCACCTCGAAGCCATCGGCGACGGTCATTTTGGCGGCGGCCTGTTCGCCGGTGAGGAAAGTGGCCTTCATGCCCTCGGCCTTGGCGAGGCCCCAGAGAACGGTGTCGTTGTTCTGGCCGGTGTAGGCTTTCCACGCGTCGGTGAGCGCGAGGTCGTTGAGTTCGCCGGTGTAGACGACGAGCTGGTGGCGGATGGTCTCGGTCTTGCCCTTGGCGATGGACCAATCGCCGGCGATGGCGCGGCTCGGGCCGACGCCCATTTGCCGGTCGACGCGCCACGGCAGCGGATAGCCGGCGTTGCGCGGGTGATCGAAGATGGCGATGTGCGCCTCGTCGGTGCGGCCTTCGAGCTTGAGGCCGACATCGACCCAGAGCGCGCGCTGGCCGGTGGCGCGGTCGTTGCGCTGGCGGTTGCTGTTGACCACGCCGCCCTCCAGGCCGGCGCGCCACGGCATGCGGACGAAGAGCCCGCCGTAGTCGTATTTCGCGACGGTGAGATCGACGAGGCCTTCGCCCTTCCACTCGAGATCGAGGAAGTAGCGGTCACCGGTGTCGCGCATGGTCCACGTCTGTGTCTCGGCCATGATCGGCTGCCCGGTGGCGTCGAGCAGGTGGTAGACGGTGGACCACTTCACCTCGGTGCCGTGCGGGATGATGATGTCGCTGGCGACGCGGCGCCAGTAGCCGTCGGCGGGATGGTGGAAATAGTCGCGGCCGTTGACGCGCGTGAGGCCCCAGTAGATGCCGGTCTGGTGCTTGTGGTGGCCGGGGCTGAACTCGGTGAGGACGCTTTTCCCGTCGGGCGAGACGATCGGGTGGAGGTAGGGCCGGAAATCGGGTTTCGCGTTCTGCGTGAGGATGGGGGCGGGGACGTTGTCGCGGTAGACGGACAGCGTGTGCGCGGTGGCGTCCTGGCGCAGGGTGAGGTGGGCGGCACGGACGGCGGGCAGGGCGGCGACGAGGAGGGCGACGGCGAGACGGAATTTTGAATGGGTCATGACGCTGAATTTCCGGAAAGCGGGTGGCAGGAAGTGGAACACAGTGAACGGGAGAACTATTTCCGGAGGCGCGGAAGGCTCGGGCGGGCGCAAGTCATTATGGGGTGGTTGCTCGCCGCGCATCACTTTCCGGGACCCAGAGCGCGAACGTAGACGTAGTAGACGCCGGCGATTTCCTGGCCGGCGGAATCGCGAAACCACGTCTTCAGCTCGACCGGACCGCGCGGCAGGGTGACGCGGAAGGTCACCGACTTGTCCTCGGCCGTGACGGCATGCTGCCGCAGCTCCGCGCCGATTTTCAGCTCGGCGCGGGCGACGGGAAACGCATCGCCGGCCGCGAACTCGCCATCGACACCCCGGTAGACGGGCATGGCCGAGGTGATCGGCGCGTCGGCCTCGACCGGCCACCGGCGCAGGGAGAACTCGTAGTCGCCGCCGTGTTCGACGAAGAGCGACCACGCGCCGTTCTTTTTCGTTCGTCGCACTTGGTTTTGTTGATCGAAAAACACATCCACCCAATCGCACGGGGAGAGCTGGACGGGATTGGCGCGGTCCGAGCCGAGGTGGATCGGGCTGATCTC
>JBILLY010000906.1:0-2639 GCA_044375835.1 Opitutaceae bacterium | reverse complement strand
AGCGGCCGGAGGGCTGGCCCATGCCGGGGATCTGGCCTTCCCAGCCGGCGGGGCGGCTCCACGGAATCGCGGTTTGCTTGGGGGAATTGGTGCTGCAGCCCGTGATCACGGTGCCGACGGCGACGAGGAGGAGCGCGAGCAAGGGCTTCTTGAGCGAGGTCATGGAAATTGGGATCAGCGGATCAATACGGCCGGATCGCCTTTCTGCAAGACCCCACGCACGGTGTCGGGGAGGACTTGGGCGACGGAGTAGTTGGCGCGGACATCGCTGATGAGAACCGTAGCGACGACGGCGGTTCCTTGGCTGACAGTGAGGCGTTGGCCGACCTGGGCGCCGCGGGCGGAGCCGAAGTTGAGCACGACGAAGGCGTTTTCGGGCCCGACGGTGAGGATGGTGGCGCGGCCGGCGCGGCTGGTGAACACCGCGGTCGATGCGCTGCCGGCGGACGCGGTGACGGCGGCGCCGCTGGTGCGGGCGGCGGCGAGCTGGCGCTCGAGGTCGGCGATGGTGGATTTGTAGGCGGCGACGGCTTCGGGTGTGGCCTGCGACGCGCGGGTGTCTTCGAGGTCGGCGCGGAGGGCGGCGATCTCGTCGCCGAGGGCTTTGGCCGTGGACTCGTAGAGGCCGACGATGGTCTTGGCGTCGGCGAGGTCGCGGGTGAGGCCGGCGGCGCGGGCGTCGCTGGCCGCGAGTTTTTCCTGCGCGAGAGCAAGATCGCGCACGGCGGAGGCGGAGCGCGCGTCGGCGTCGGCGAGACGGGTGTCGGCGTCGGCGAGGCGGGATTTGAGGACGCCGGCCTGTTCGTTGGCGGCGGCGAGGTCGGCGTCGACCTTGGCGGCGCGGGCCTGGGCGTCGGCGAGACGGAGTTCGAGGATCTGCTTGGAATTGCCGATGCGGAGAAACAGCACCGCGGACGCGACCGCGCCCAGAATCGCGACGGCGGCGAGGATCAGCGGGAGGCGGTGCATGGGGCGGGGTGGTGCGGCGACGCGGCGGGGGCTGGAACTCAGGCCGGCTCGGCGAGCCGGCCCTACCTCTCGAACCCGCGCCACGCCGGACGCGGTCAGCCGAGGCGATAGAGCGAGGCGGTGACGGGAGACTTGGCGCGCTTTTTCACGCCGGTGCTCTTGTTGGCGGCGAGGTGCTCGAGGATCTTGAACGCGAGTTCCGCCTTCTCGGGTGCGCCGGCGGCGGCGGCGAGGGCATCGGCGGTGAACGGCTGGCCGGGGGCGGCCTGGAGCGCGGCGACGAGTTTGAGTTTCAGGGCGATGACGCCGCCGGCGGCCTTCTTGCCGGCTTCGACGCCGGGCTGGTGGTAGGCGTTGATGCCGACGAGCGAGGCGTAGAGGCCGGTGACGCGCTCGTAGAGGGCGATCAGCATGCCGAGGGAGCGGGGCGAGAGATCGGCGAGCGTGAGCGTGATCGAGTGGCGGTCCTTTTCGCTGAGGGCATCGCGCGTGCCGAGGAGGAAGCCCTGCAAGTAGTCGCCACAGGTGACGCCCGGCTCCACCTCGAGGGAGGACTTGGCGTCGCGGTCCTTGAGGACCTCGATGAAGGTGACGAAGAAGTTGTTCACGCCCTCGCGGAGCTGCTGGACGTAGGCGTGCTGGTCGGTGGAGCCCTTGTTGCCGTAGACGGCGATGCCCTGGTTGACGACGTTGCCGGCGAGGTCGAACTCCTTGCCGATCGACTCCATCACAAGCTGCTGGAGGTAGCGCGAGAAGAGGAGCAGGCGATCCTTGTAGGGGAGGACGACCATGTCTTTGGCGCCGCGGCCGGAGGTGGCGAAGTGCCACATGAGGGCCATGAGGGCGGCGGGGTTTTCCTTGGTGACGGGCGTGCGCGTGACGGCGTCCATGGCGGCGGCGCCGTCGAGCATGGCCTGGATGTCGAGGCCTTGGAGGGCGGCGGGGAGGAGGCCGACGGCGCTGAGTTCGCTGGTGCGGCCGCCGACCCAGTCCCACATCGCGAAGCGGGCGAGCCAGCCTTCGGCGACGGCGGTCTGGTCGAGCTTGGAGCCGACGCCGGTGACGGCGACGAAGTGCTTGGCGTGGTCGAGGCCGGCGGCCTTGAAGGCGGCGATGGCCTCGAGCTGGCCGTTGCGCGTCTCGGCGGTGCCGCCGGACTTGGAGATGACGATGACGAGGGTCTTGGCGAGTTGGCCGCGGAGGCCGGCGAGGACGTAGTCGATGCCGTCGGGGTCGGTGTTGTCGAAGAAGTGGACGGCGAGTTTGTCTTTGCGCGGATTGCCCAGGGCGTGCTGGACGAGCTGGGGGCCGAGGGCGGAGCCGCCGATGCCGATGACGAGGAGGTTTTTGAATTTGCCCTTGGGACCGGCGACCGTGCCGGCGTGGACTTGGGCGGTGAAGTCCTTGAGGGCGGCGAGGGTGGTGGTGATCTCGGCGGTGAGGGCGGGGGTGGGGGCGAGGTGCGGGGCGCGGAGCCAGTAGTGGCCGACCATGCGCTGCTCGTCGGGGTTGGCGATGGCGCCGGCCTCGAGTTGCTGCATCGCGGCGAAGGCGCGCTGCATGGCGGGTTCCATCGCGGCGAAAAAGTCGTCCGGAAACGGCATCCGCGAAAGATCGAGGGAAAGGCCGAGCTCGGCGTGGTGGTAAAGGTGGGAGGAGAAACGGGACCA
>JBILLY010000904.1:0-2641 GCA_044375835.1 Opitutaceae bacterium | reverse complement strand
TTATGGGTGATGAGTGGGGGGAGGCATCCGGCGGGGGGGCTGCTCCGTTCCATGGGGCGATGCGTTTTTCTTTTCGCCTTCGGTTTTCCGTCCCTGCCTCGGTTTTTTCGGCTGGTTTGATCGCGCTGGCTGCGCCGTCGGTGCGGGCCGGCGCGGCCGACGGGGCTTGGCCGCAGTGGCGGGGGCCGGCGCGGGACGGCTTCGTCGCGGGGAAGCCGTGGCCGAACACGCTGGTGGCCGCCGCCCTCACCGAGACGTGGACCGTGCCGCTGGGTCCGAGCTACTCGGGTCCGGTCGTGGATCAGGACCGGGTTTTTGTCACCGAGACGCGCGACAAGTCGACCGAGGTGGTGCGTGCGCTCGATCGGGCGACCGGCAAGGAACTCTGGAGCCACGCGTGGCCGGGGGCGATGTCGGTGCCGTTTTACGCCAAGTCGCGGGGCGACTGGATCCGCGCGACGCCGGCCACGAACGGGCGCATGGTTTTCGTCGCGGGCATGCGCGATGTCTTGGTCGCGGTCGATGTGCGGACGGGGCGGGAGGTGTGGTCGGTCGATTTCGTGAAGAAATACGGGACGCGGTTGCCCGACTTCGGCTTGGTGTGCTCGCCGATGTTGCACGGCGACGCGCTCTATCTCCAAGCCGCCAACTCCATCGTGAAATTGAACCCGGACACGGGGGAGATCCTCTGGCGCGCGTTCGAGGGCGGGTCCGGCGTGATGGCCGCCGGCGCGTTTTCCTCGCCGGTTTTCGCCACGATCCAGGGGCGGCCGCAGGTGGTGGTGCAGTCGCGCGAGCACCTGGCGGGGCTCGATCCCGCGAGCGGTGCGGTCCTCTGGTCGCATCCCGTGCCGTCGTTTCGCGGGATGAATATTCTCACGCCGACGGTGTTCGGGGATGCGATCTTCACCAGCAGCTACCAGAATCGCAGCTGGCTCTATACGATCGGCGGGAGCGACGGCGCCTTCGCGGTGCAGGAAGCGTGGAGCAACAGCGCGCAGGGCTATATGTCGTCGCCCGTGATCATCGGCGGGCACGCCTACCTGCACATGGGGAACCAACGGTTCGCGTGCATCGAACTGAAGACCGGAGAGCGGCTCTGGGCGTCGGAGTCGTTTGGAAAATACGTCAGCCTCGTGGCCCAAGGGGAGCGGATCCTCGCGTTGGACGAACGCGGGATTCTGCTGCTGATCCAGGCGGATCCGACGGGTTTCCGCCTGATCGACCAGCGGAAGCTCGCGGCCGAAGAGGCGTGGGGGCATCTGGCGGTGGCCGGAGACCAAATCTTCGTGCGGGGACTGCGCACGGTGACGGCGCTGCGCTGGGCGGCGGCCGGGAGCGTGGCGGCGGCGGAGTCTGCGACGGCGGGCGCGACCAAGACGCCCTGACGGGCCCGGCAGCGGGCGCGACTCGGCCGGGGTAGGGGCGATGGCCGGCGACCGGCCGGCCGGGAGACGCGATGGTCGCCGCGGGAATTTTCGCCCGGAAGCCGGGATGCGCGCCGTGGCAGCAAACGCTCGGGGCGCGAGGGCGCGTCGCGCGGCAGGGAGCGGATCGCGGGCCTGCGCCGCGCGTCGGGTTACTTGGCCGGGGCGGCCTTGGCGGGGGCCTTGGCGCGGGGGAGGACGGGGAGGGCGTTGCCGGGGACGAGGAGCGGGCCGGCGGCGAAGACTTGGATCGACTCGGGATCGACGGTCACGAGCACGGCGTGGAGGTTTTGCGCGCCGAAGGTTTCGAGGCGGGAGACATTGGGCACCCGGGCGGCGTCGCGCTCGAAGCGCAGGCCGACGTCGAGGCGGTAGCGGTGTTCGTCGGCGTGGACGAGGAGCACGGGGCGGGCGAAGGCGCGGGCCTCGGCCTCGATGGTTTTCAGCATGCGTTCGAAGGGGGCGTCGTAGCCGGGGCGGCCGCGGTCGGCGGCGAAGGGGTCGGCCTGGAAGAAGAGGACGACGCCGCGGGCTTGGTCGGCGGTGGCGGCGGTGAAGGTGGCGCGCAGCCAGGCTTCGTTGGCGAGGTCGCGGGTCTCGGCTTCCGCGAGGGCGCCGGGGACGGCGGGGAGGCGGTTGTTTTGGCTGCCGACGACGTGGACGGTGGCGAAGACGACGCCGCGGTGGGTCCAGCGGGCGTTTTCGACGAAGGTGGCGTGGGCGGGGTCGCGGCGCTGGGTGACGAGCGGGAGCGGGCGGCGGCCGAGGCTGCGCTCCTCGGCGAAGAAGAGGCTGCGGATCTTGGCGAGACGCTCGGCGGGGACGAGTTTGCCGGCGCGCTCCTGGTAGACGTCGGTCCACTCGTTGTCGCCCGGGGTGTAGATGAGGGCGGAGTCGAAACGGTTGAACTGGTCGCGGCGGTGGAGAAGCACGGCGTCGGTGCAGGTGTCCTCGCCGCCGATGATGTCGCCGAGGTGGACGCTGAAGGCGGGGGCGTGGCGGTTGACCTCGGAGATGAGGCGCTCGAAAGCGGCGTCGGCGCCGGGCAGGCGGCCGTAGGGCATGCAGCCGAAGGCGGCGAAGGTGAAGGGCTCGGCGGCGCGCGCGGGCGCGGGGGGCGTGGCGGCGAAAGCGGCGGTGGCGAGGAGGGCGGCGAGAGCGAGGCGCATGGGAAGAAAAGTGACGAGTGATGTGTGACGAGTGACGAGCAGGCG
>JBILLY010000905.1:0-2641 GCA_044375835.1 Opitutaceae bacterium | reverse complement strand
CGGAAGGCGGAAGGCGAAAGGCGGAAGGCGCTGAATGCTGAATGCCGAATGTCGAATGCTGAATACCGAACGCTAACCGCTGAACGCGGAAAGCTTACTGCCTATCGCTTATCGCCTATCGCCCCGGCTTGGCGGGCATCAGTTCGCGGGTTGTTTGGCTTTCTTCTTTTGGGCGGGGGTGGGCGGGACGTAGGTCGCGCCGTGGTCGGGCGGCATGGAGCGGTGCCAGGCGAGGACTGCGGCGGTGAGGCGTTTCACGACGGCGGGTTCGCGGGCGGCGAGGTCGGTCGTTTCGCCCCGGTCGGCGGCGAGGTGGTAGAGCTGGGGGCGGGCGCCGTCGTAGTCGCAGAGCAGTTTCCAATCGCCGTCGCGGATCGCGAGGTCGGCGGCGGCGGAGATATCGGTGCCGGGGACGCTCTTGCGGTCGGGCGGGCGGCGCCAGCAGATCGGCGCGCGGCGCGACGTCGCGGCGCGGCCGGTGAGGACGGGCGAAAGGTCTTCGCCGTCGAAGGCGACGCCGGCGGGCGGCGTGACACCGGCGAGCGCGAGGAGCGAGGGGGCGAGGTCGAAGGCGGCGAAGACGGAGGCGGCGTTGTGGGTGCCGGCCCGGGCGGGATCGATCAGCCCCGGGCCCCAGACGACGAGGGGCGAGCGGATGCCGCCCTCGTGGAGGCTGCCCTTGGCGCCGCGGAAGGGGCCGGGGCTGCCGGCGCCGGGCTCGTGGCCGTTGTCGGAGCAGATCAGGACTAGGGTGTTGGCGCGGAGCGTCGCATCGGAGCGGATACGGTCGAAGAGCGCCCCGAGCTGGCGGTCGAGTTCCTGCAGGACGGAGAGGTAGAGTCCGCGCTTCGAATCGGCCCAGCGATCGACGGGCGGCCAGAACGGGCTGTGGACGTCGTCGGGCCAGAGGTTGATGAAAAACGGCTTTTTCTCGCGCGCGGAGGCGTCGATGAAGTCGACGGCGGCGCGGACGAAGCCGGTGGTGAGGACGGAGCGCTGGACCCAGGTGACGGGGCCGCCGAGGCGCTCGGCGTCCTGCCAGATGCGGCCGGCGGCGGTGTCGCCGGGCTTCAGGGTGAGCGGGAGGAGTTTCGGGCCCATGCCTTCGAAGTTGGTGAGGGAACGGTCGAACCCGTAGGCGGCGATGGGCGGGGCGTCGTCGACATCGCGCTGGCCGCCCATGTGCCATTTGCCGAAGTGGCCGGTGGCGTAGCCGGCGGAGCGGAGAAAGCGCGCGAGCACGGGGGCCTGCGGGTCGAGCCACTGGGCCATGCCGCGGCGCTCGTTTTCGAGGCGGTTGTTGAGGAAGGAGGTGATGCGCCAGCGGTGCGGATACTGGCCGGTGGTGAGGGCAACGCGCGACGGCGAGCAGATGGGCGAGTTGACGTAGAACTGGGAGAAACGGAGGCCCTCGGCGGCGAGGCGGTCGACGTTGGGCGTCTGCGCCTCGGTGTTGCCGAAGCAGGAGAAGTCGGCCCAGCCCATGTCATCGATGAAGATCATGACGATGTTGGGGCGCGACGCGGCGGCGGCGGCGGCGGTCGGAAAAAGAAGAAGGAAGAAAGAAGAAAGAAGAAACGCGGAGAGATGGGCGAGGCGGGGCATGGGGCGGAGGAAAATCGGGAAACGTGGGAAAGCGGGAAATTGGGAAACGGGGCGGCGGGGAAGGCGGAAAACGGAAGGCGAAAGGCGAAAGGCGAAAGGCGGAAGGCGGAAGGCGGAAGGCGGAAGGCGAAAGGTGGAAGGCGGAAGGCGAAATGTGGAAGGCGCTGGATGCGGAAGGCCGAACGCTGATCGCTGACCGCTGAAGGCTTTCTGCTTACCGCTTATCGCCAAAAAACCTACCGCTCCGCGGCGCGCGTGCTGCGATCAATTGGCAGTTTTTTTCTTCTTCTTGGGCGCGGGGGCGGCGGCCGAGGGCGCGGCGCCGACGACCCAGTCTTTCGGGGGGACGAAGCCCTCGCGGCCGTCGGCGTAGGCGCCGACGCCGGGCTTTTGCCACGAGCCGAATTCGCGCAGGCGGCGGTGGAGGTCGGCGACACGGGCGGGATGGGCCGCGGCGACGTCGTTTTTCTCGGCGGGATCGGCGGCGAGGTCGTAGAGCTCGAGCTGCGGCGGCGCGGCGGGTTTCTCCGCGAAGAAGTCGCCGTGCGCGACGAGCTTCCAGGAGCCGAGGTGGACGGAGGCGAGGGCCTCGGCGCTCTGGTGGATGTAGGAGAACCACGGGCGTTCGGGGAGCGGCGCGGTGCCGCGGAGGGCGGGGAGGACGTCGACGCCGTCGAGGTCGGCGGGCAGCGGGCGGCCGGCGGCGGCGAGCACGGTGGGGACGATGTCGATGTAGCCGATGCGGCCGTCGAAGCGGCGGCCGCCGCCGAGGCCGCCGGCGGGCCAGCGGAGAGCGGCGGCGACGCGCGTGCCGCCTTCGTAGACGCCGAGCTTGGCGCCGCGCCACGGGGTGTTGTTGCCGCCGCTGCGCGGGATGCCGCCGTTGTCGGAGGAGAAGAGGATGAGTGTATTGGCGGCGTCGGGACGCGCCTCGACGGCGGCGAGGATGCGGCCGACGGCCTGGTCGAGGCAGTCGACCATCGCGGCGTAGGTGCGGGCGTCGCCGCTGAGCTGCGGGTATTTGGCGAGGTCGGCG
>JBILLY010000078.1:0-11076 GCA_044375835.1 Opitutaceae bacterium | reverse complement strand
GGAGTCTGCCGGAGACGGTCGAATCGGCAGCCGCCGGACCGACGAGAAGTTTGGGCGGCGACGGGATGCGCCCGTGGCGCGGGAGTTTTTTCCCAACCGGAGCGCTTGGCCGCGTGTTGCACCGACGGTGCGTGGAGCGGCGAGGCGGCAACCGTGGCTTCGGGCGGTTGGGGCGCTGGATCGCGGCCGCGTTCCGGAGCTGGGCGAGTGCTTTACCGTCGCACGGAAGGTCGGTGCGTAAGGGTGGTCGCGGGCCAACGCCTCGCCCGCGGGTGGAGCGCCACTCGGGTTCCGCGTGGTGCAGGGTGGTGCCGCGGAGAACGGCGGGCGGACGCTCCGCGATCATCGGCGGGTGGGCCGAGAAACGGGTCCCGACCGACGGCGGCCGGAAGGAGCGGACGGGCGGCACCGCCGAGTCCTGCGCCGGACGACACGTTATTTGGCCAGCGCCGGCTCCTGATCCTTCAGGGAAGCCACCCATTGCTCGACGGCTTCGATCTGGGCGGGCTGCAGTTTGGCTTCGGGATGGAACAGCAGGTATCGCCCCATGGGCATGGCGCCTTCGCGCATCGCCTCCATCGAAAACGTCATCCGCTTCAGCCTCGCCGCCGGGCTGAGGTCGCCGAAGCGCGAGAAGTTCACGGCTCGCTTTCCGTCCCGGATATCGCTCGCGACCAACCAGGCGAACGGCTGGACGTGATCGAACCACCGGTAGTGTGTGCGATCCGTGTGACAGTTGTAGCAGGCGTTGCGCAGGGCTTCCTTCACCAACGCCGGCGGGCGGTAGATCGCCTCCAAGGATCTCGGGCCGTCGACGATGCCCCGATCATTCAATTCGGGCCGGAAGAACTGAATCGCCGCTCCGGCGAGGAGCAGCGCCAGTCCGGCCTGCTTGATTCGACGTTTGATGCGCACGGTGGTGATGGAAGCGTTATACGCCCAAGAGGGCCTAACGTTGTCGGCCGGTAAACCAGGATTGTCTACCGCGAATGGAGAGTTCGTTAGGGGAATTTCCCTGAGCGATTACCGATGCGCGGGCCGGATGCAGGCGGGACGCCGGCGGAGTCCGACCGGCTGGCAGGCACGTGCAGGCGACGGCGCCGACGTCCTCCGGATGCGCGGCGGCTCCGGAGTGCACGCACAATCCCGGAGCGGACGGTGTGTTGTCGGTTTGGCAGCCGGATCCGGGGTGCGCGGGATGAGGGCGCCTCAAAATTTCAACTCCGCTTTCCCGTAGAACACGTGGGCGGAGAAATCGTTTTGGCCGCCGTAGGTGCCGTCCCGGTTGCGGGCGAACCCGTAGCGCGCGGTGTAGGTCACCCGGGCGCTGTGCCGGCGAACCCACGTCACGAAGGCGCTCTGCAGCATCTGGCCGGCGTTCAGAGGGAGGGTGAACGCGGGATTGTCGGTATAATTGTCCGCCCGGTAGTGGGTGAGATCGACGAGCAGGTCGGTCACTTTGCCGAGGGCGTAGCCGCCGCCGACGGTGGCGTTCACGTAATTGTTGTCCGCGTTGACCGTGTAGCGGTGGGCCGGCACGGCCAAACGGTCGAAAGTGACGTTGACGGCGCCATTCAAGTAGAGCCGGGGCGTGGCCTGCCAGAGCGCGGTCTGGGACACGATGTGGCGGCGCAGCTGGCCGTGATCGATCTCGCCGAGATTGTCGAAGGTGCTGGAGATCGTGGCGCGCTGATGGGCGTAGCGGGTGCCCAGGCTGAGCCCGGGTTTGGGGCGCCATGACGCGCGCAGGGTCACGTCCTGGCTGGCGATATCGTTGTCGACGAGGAAGTGCGGATAGCGGTCGCGCTGGGTCGGCACGTTGAGGTTGGCCGTCGCGTCGCGTCGAGCCCGGTAGTCGGCGAGTTTGAGACGGTAGTTGTAGTTGGCGCCGAAGGTGAGGCCGGGGCGGACATACCACGTGGCGCCGGCGAGGTAGCGCTGGCCGACGCGGCGGTAGTCCGCATCGCGGTCGATGATGCCGGTCCGATTGGGCAAAAGGATGCTTTGTTCGACGATATTCCCGGTGCCCTGATTCCATTGTCCACGGGCGGAGAGTTGCCAGTTGGACCAGCGGAGGTAGCGGACTTCGAGATCTTCGGTGACCTCGTTCCAGGCGTCTCGGGAAGCGGCCTCGACAAGGCGGGTGGCGGCGGCGGCGCCGGCGCCCGAGACCGATGTCTCGTTGTGGTCTTCGCCGCTGTCCTGGCGCAGGTGCTCGTATTTGATCGCGGGGATGACGGCAATCCGGGGTGTAGGGCGGTAAAAGACGTTGGCGTTGGCGAGATATTGCTTGAGGCGGGCGTTGCCGGTGAGTCCGAAGTAGCCGCCGTCGCCGGATTGATTGCGGGCTTGGACCGGAGTGAACTCGGCATCGGGCGCCGCGCCGTAGATGCGGCTGCCGGTGAGGTTCGTATCGATCGAAGTCATGAGCCCGCCGGCTGAGACCCGGAGGTTCTCGTGGACGATCCGCTCGTAGGAGCCGTGGCCGGAGAGGCCGTCGGTCGACTGGCCGTCGGTGGTGGTCAGGTAGCGGTCGGCCGCGGGTTCGAGGGCGCGACGCCGGGCGACATGGGTGTTGCGGACTCGGCTGCGCTGGTAGCGGCCGGCTACTTTCCATTGGGATTCATCCGTCTGGCGGCCGATTTCGGCGGTGAAAATGTCGCGGATTTCGTCGATGAAGAGAATCGAGGGGATCAAGCCGCGGGGCGAGAAGGGCGCGCCGGCGAAGTTGCTGTCGCCCCAACGGATGGAGTTCTTGGCGCCGTCGCGGGTGTTGCGGTCGTAGCGGAGGCGCCAGCGCAGGCTGTCGCGGTGGAGGTTGCCCAGCTCGAGGAAGAAGTAGCTGCGGTCGACGGCGAGATTTTCGTCGAAATACGAGAAGGCCAAGTCGCGCGGGAGCAGGCGACCGCCGGAACCGTCGTAGTAGGTGCGGAATTTCAGGAATTGGGACAGCAGGTAAAACGTCCCGGGTTGCTCCCACTGGAGGGCGAAACGGTAGTCGCCGTTGCCGGGCAGGGCCCGGGCTTCGAAACGGAAGGTGTGCCGGTCGTTGAGGCGGGTGAGCGAGAACTCCTCGATCCCGGCGAATCCGTCTTTGCGTTGCCGATACGCTTTCTGGAACGCAGGTTGGTCGCCGTCGAGCAACGTGCCGCCGGCGGCGAAGGCCAGCGTGCCTTCGGCGACCACCTGGGCCGGGGCGCCGACGGCCAGCAGCGCTGCGATCATCAACCCGGCGGCGGCCCGGCGGAGAACGGATGCAAAAGAATGGGTGGACATCGGGATCAGTAGCGGAGGGACGAATTGAGGTTCGAACCGTGGACGGCTTCATGGCAGCCCGCGGTCCAACAGGTGCCGCGGACGACGTTGGGGGAGTGGTCGACGCCGCCGTGCATGATCGCGACGCCGCTGGCCTGATTCTGGAAATGGCACTGGTAGCAGAGACTGGTGCTGCGGGACTTCAGCATCTTGTCGTTCACCGAACCGTGCGGGGAGTGGCAGGAGGCGCAGCCTTCACGCATCGCTTCGTGCTGGAAAACAAAGGGCCCGGTCTGCGCCGGGTGGCATTTCGCGCAGGTCGCGTTCGTGGCGGTGACGAGGGAGCGGGCACCGGCATCGACGACGTGCGCTTCGCCTTCATGGGGATTGTGGCAGGCGCTGCACGCGATTTTCCCGGCGAGGACGGGGTGGGTGTTCGGCAGGCTGAACTCCATCCGGGTATTGGTGTGGCATTGCAGGCAGGTCTCCGGTGAGCGCTTCGGGTTGATGATCGTCTCCCGGGTGCCGGCCTTGACGTGCTGGCTGCCTGGACCGTGGCACGATTCGCAGGATACGTTCTTGGCCGTTCCGTCGGCGTTCGGTGCCACCAAGCGGGCGTGGGTCGCGTCGTGGAATCCGCGGGTGATGTCGGTGTGGCATTTGCTGCAGGCCTGGGAGCCGACAAAGGTCGCGCCGGGAATCGTCGGGGGCGCGAAGATCGTGCGGTTTGCGACCACGCACGAAACCAGAACCCCGCACCACAGGGTCAGGGCAACGACCGTGATTTGCAGGCGCAGCGACCGGAGACGGGAAACGAGCGGGGAAAAACGCATGGGAAGACGGGGGAAATGGCCCGGGGGCCGGCGGTGGCAGCGGCAGGACTATTTGGCGAACGAACGGACAAACTTAATCAGGGCCGTGATCTCCGCGTCCGGGATGCGGTCGCCGAACGCCTCCATCTTCTCCTCACCCTTGGGGGTGGTGCGGCCGAACTTGATCAGCTTGAAGATCTCCTCGTCCTTCAGTTTGGCCTGATTGGCCTTGTCGGTGAGGTCTTTGGCACCGGCCTTGCGGCCGATGCGGGTTTGGGCTTTGCCGTCGGCGCCGTGACAACCGGTGCAGTGATTCTCCCAATTCTCCTCGGGAGTGGCGGCGAGGGCAGGGCACAGCAGACCTGCGGTGAGCACGAGCGAGAGAAGCGCGGGGCGGAGGTGATTCATGGACGGATGCGGCGGACAACTTGCCGGTGGTGAATCGCCTCATCCGGGAGCGGACTTGAGAAAAAAGAAAGTGCTTTTATCCCCTAGGTATTTATCGCGCAGGTCGGAGGATAATTTTCCCCGAGAGGAGAAAACTTCACCGGCGGGCGTGCGGCGGGCGGGGCGACTACCGTCGCGGATTGCGGAAACCCACGATCACCCCGTGTAAATCTGCCTACCGATCGAAATCTCCAGCCCGGTCCGGCAGCGCCGATCAGGTCCGGCGCGCGAGTCATGCCGACACCGCGCCCACTTCCGATCACCATGCTCCATTCCTCGAGTGTTCCCAAACGTATCGCCGCCGGCTTCGCCGTGGTTGTCGCGCTCACCGTCGCGCTCGGCGGTATCGCCCTGTTTCAACTCTTCGCGATCGCGAAGACCACCCGCTTCATGGCGCAGTATCCCTATCCCGGGACGGTCGCCATTTACGAGATCGAGGCGGCCGGCATGGATCAATTCGGAGCCGTGACACGCTTGGTCCTGGCGCCCGAGCAGGATCGGGCGGCCCGGTTGGCCGGCCTCAAGGAGGTGACCGAGGAGGTGCTCAAGGCTTCCGGCGCCTACAACGCGACGATTTCTCTGGAAGAGGATCGCGCGATGTTTGCCAAGCTGACCGCGTTGCGCGCCGACTACGAGCGGATCATCGCCGCGATCCAAGCGCACGTCGTCGCGGGCCGCGCGGGCGAGGCCGCCGCCTTGGTCAACGCGGAACTCAATCCCGCGTTCGACGCGCTGCACCACCAAGTCGACCTGATGTCCGAATGGAACCGCAAGAATGCCGAGGCGGCGCTGGCCGGGATCGAAGGCGGCGTCGGCCGTGGTATTCGCGGCACGTTGCTCGCGCTCGCTGTGGGGGTATTGCTCGCGGTCGCCGCCGCGATCTGGATAATCCGGAGCGTGCGTCGGGCCTTGCTGGAAGTTTCGGGCACGATCGCCGGCGGCGCCGAGCAGGTGGCCGCTGCCTCCGGCCAGGTGTCCTCCAGCAGCCAGGCTTTGGCCTCCGGCGCCAGCGAACAGGCGGCGAGCCTCGAGGAATCGAGTTCCTCCCTCGAGGAGATGGCGTCGATGACGAAGCGCAACGCCGACGCCGCGACCAAGGCCAAGTCGCTCGCCGGCGAAGCGCGCAGCGCCGCCGACGCCGGTTCCACCGAAGTCGTCGCGATGACCCGCGCGATGCACGAGATCAAGGCCTCCTCCGACGAGATCGCGAAGATCGTGAAGACGATCGACGAGATCGCGTTCCAGACCAACATCCTCGCCCTGAACGCCGCCGTCGAAGCCGCGCGGGCCGGTGAAGCCGGTCTCGGGTTCGCCGTGGTGGCCGACGAAGTGCGCAATCTCGCGCAGCGCAGCGCGCAGGCCTCCAAGGAAACCGCCGCCAAAATCGAGAGTGCCATCGCCCGGACCGCCCAGGGCGTCACGATCAGCGACAAGGTCAGCACGCACCTCGGCACCATCGTGACCCGCGTGCGCTACGTCGACGAACTCATCGCCGAGGTGGCGACCGCCAGCCACGAACAGAGCGAGGGCGTCAATCAGATCAATTCCGCGGTGTCCGACATGGACAAGGTGGTGCAGAGCAATGCCGCTTCGGCGGAGGAAAGCGCCGCCGCCGCCGAGGAACTCAATCAACAGGCAGCGGCGCTCAACGCCGCCGTGGCTACTCTGCGCCGGCTCGCCGGTGCCGATGCCCGGCTCGCCGCGTCCGCCGCTTCCGCCGCCGCGGGCCACGCCTCGGCTCCGCTCTCCGCTTCCCTGCGGCCGGCGGCTCCCCGCCGCCTTGTGACGACGACGTCCGCGCGACGCCCTGCCGCTCCGCGCGGCGCGCCCGCGGCGTCCGGCGTCCGGCCCGTGCTTGTCCCGTCGCCGGTCCCGGCCGACGCGGAATTCTTCAACTGATCATCCTTCCGCGGCGCCGGCGCTCTCCGCCGGTCCGCGGCGCCGAAGCCGAACCTCCGACCCTCATGAATTCTCTCCCCTCCTCCTCGCGGCGCCTGGCGGCGCTGGCCGCCGAGTCCGACGGGCCGCTCTCCGGCCGCGGCAAGGGCCTGCCCTATCTCATGCTCGGGGTCGCCGGCGACGTGCTGGCGGTGCCCTTTTTGCAAGTGCGCGAGGTGGTGGCGGCCGCCGGGCTCGCCGTGGCGCCGGCCGCGGCGCCGGCGCTCGCCGGCACGTTCGAGCGCGACGGCCGCACGGTGCCGCTCTTCGACCTGCGGGTGATGCTCGGCGCACCGGCGCCGGTGCCGGCGGGCCGGCGCTGCGTGGTGATCTCCGCGGGGCACGCCGACTGGCATCAAGCTCCGGTGGCGGTGCTCGTGGATTGCGTGGGACCGGTGGTCGCGCTCGCGCCCGGCGAACTCGGGCAAGTGGGCGACTTCGGCGACGCGCGGTCGGATTTTCTGCTCGGCATCGGCCGGGTCAGCGGCGAGCGCCGCTGGCTGATCGACGTCGACCGGCTGCTGCCGCTGGTGCGCCCGCCGGGCGCGGCGCGGCGCGGCTGAGCGCGCTCAGCCGGCGCGAGCGGGCACGGCGGCCTGCACGGCGGCGGCGAGTCGCTTGCCGCCGGCGAGGCAAATGGCGAGCGAGATGCCGTCGCGGCAATTGCCGCCGAAGAACAGGCCCGGCGCGGCGGCCTCGGCCGCGTGGAGCGCGGCCTTGAACCGCTCGTAGCCGAGCACGTATTGCGGGATCGCCCGCGGCCAGCGTTGCACCCGCACGATCGCGGGCGCGCCCGTGGCGCCCACCAGGCGCTGCAGTTCCGCCCGGACCACGCGCACCAGCTCGTCGTCGTCGAGGTCCAGCAGCTGCGGCGCGCGCATCCCGCCGACAAAGGTCGTGAGCGCCACGTGTCCGGCCGGCGCGCGGCCCGGGAACAACGTGCTCGAGAACAGCGTGCCGAGTATCTGGCCCGGCTCGATCGCCGGCATGAGCACGCCGAAGCCGTCGAGCGGATGCGTCACCTGCGCGCGGCGGTAGCCGGTGAAGACCGAGGCCACGGGCGGGTGCGGGATCTCGCGGAGCGACGCCAGCCGCCCCACGGCGGGGCCGGCGACTTCGATGCGCAGCGCGGCGACGGCGTCGGCCGGCAGCGCGCAGATCACCGCGGCGAATTCCTCCGGCCAAGCGAGCCCGTCCTGCTCGCACCACACGCGCCAGCCGTGCGGCACGCGCTCGATCGCGGGGACGTGCGTGCGGAGCCGCAGCGCGCGGCCGAGCGGGGCGGCGAGCGCGGCGGGAATCTCGCCGAGGCCCTCGGGAAACGAGAAGATCCGGCCCTTCGGCCCGCCGCTGGTGTTGCGGCGTTTGAGCGCCCCGCGGATCAGCGAGCCGTGCTCCTGCTCGAGGGCGTGGAGCTTGGGAAACGCGTGGCGCACCGAGAGCAGCGCGGGGTCGCCGGCGTAGACGCCGCCGACGAACGGGTTGATCGCGTAGTCGAGGAACTCGCGGCCGAGTCGGCGCACGACGAAGTCGGCCACACTTTCCTGCGCCTCGGGCGCGCTGCGGGCGCGGAACGGTTCGCCGAGCAGCTTGAGTTTCGCGCCGAAGGAGAAGAGCGGCGTGCCGACGAAGGAGAGCGGCGAGGTCGGCATGGCGACGAGCCGGCCGCCGCGCACGATGTAGCGCTGCTTGGCCTCCGGGGCCGCGTAGAGCCGGCGCGGGCCGAGGCCGATCCGGTCGATGAGGGCCGCGACTTCGGGCGAGCCTTCGAGCAGGGAGTTGGGCCCGCGCTCGTGCAGCCATTCGCCGGCGCGGATCGCGCCGATCACGCCGCCCGCGGCCGGATTGCGGTCGAACACCACCGGCGTGTAGCCGGCCGCGGCCAGTTCCCACGCGGCGGTGAGGCCGGTGATGCCGGCGCCGATGACGGCGATGCGCGGTGCGGCGGAGGTCGGGGGCACGGAGGGTTTCACTCCAGCGGGTCGGCGAACTGGAAGAGGATCGGGACCTGCATGCGCGTGTTGACCTTCCGGCCGCCCTTCATGCCGGGGCGGAATTTCCAGCGGGCGACGCCGCTGACGGCGGCCTCCTCGAAACCTGAGTGCGTGCTGCTCACGGCGAACGCATTCAACACCCGGCCTTCCGTGTCGACGATGAATTCCACCCGCACGGTGCCCGTCAGCGCTTCACGCTTGAGGTGAAACGGGAAAATCGGGGCGGGTTGCAACACGGGCTCGGGCGCGCGGTCGAGGTCGCCGAGGTTGAAGATGCTGCCGATCTGTTCGCGGATCGCGACGCCGCGGCGGATGTGTTCGGGGATCACGCTTATCTTGGCGTCGTGCAGGTTGGGCTTTTCCAGCAGCGAGCTGAAGTCGAGCACCTGCACGAAATCCTCCGGCCGCGCCAACGCCGGCAGATCGGCCTGCATCGGCACCGGCAGCGCGAGGTCGAGCGGCTTGGCGTCGCTGTCGGCCGCGGGTTCGGGCTCCTCGAGTTCTTTCAGCAGCGGCGGCGGCAGCGTGATCGCGATGGTCGGCACGGCTTCGGCGCGCTTCGGCGCGACCTTCGCCTTGGTGATGCCGAAGAGCACGCCGAGGTGCACGGCGGCGGAGAGCGCCATGGCGGTGACGACGACGGAGCGGGAGCGACGACAATCGGGATAGCGCCAGGAGCCGGTTTCGATCCCCGCGCGGGCGGCGGCCCGGGGCCGCGGATCGACCGCCGTTTCCGGCAGGTCGGAATGGACGGGTAAGGGGTATCCGTAGGACATGCCGCGATTTTACGCCTCCGCGCGCGGATCGGCGTCGCATCGCTTGCCGGACGCTGCGCATGGGTTGGGCGCCGCCCGGCCAAGGCGTGCGCCACATCGGCCAATCCGCACGTGCCGGGGCGCGGCTTTTGGCCGACGCCGCGCGGCGGCGCCCCGCGCCGGGGAGGCGCCCGGCCGGGTCAAGAAATGCGCATGACTTGGCAGGTCCTGCGCACGTTCGGCACTTTCGCCCCGACCCTGCCGCCGTAGCGTGACGGGGTCCGCCACGCCATGAACTCCGCCTGGAAATCCCGCGCCCTGTCCGCCGCCGATGTGATCTCGGTCGTGCGCAGCGGCACCAACATCTTCCTGCACGGCGCCTGCGCCACGCCGGCTCCGTTGATCGAGGCGCTCTGCGCGCGCCGCGACCTCGAGGCGGTGAGAATCTACCACCTGCACACCTCGGGGCCCGCGCCGTTCGCCGAGCGCGGGCGCGAGGGCGAGTTCCGCTCCGTGTCGCTCTTCACCGGTGCGCCGCTCCGCGCCGCCGTCGCGGAAAACCGCGCCGACTTCGTGCCGATCTTCCTCTCCGACATCCCGGGCCTCTTTCTCTCCGGCGCCGTCGCGCTCGATGTCGCCGTTGTCCAGGTCTCCCCGCCCGACCGCCACGGGCTCTGCTCGCTCGGCACCTCCTGCGACGCCGCCAAGGCCGCCGTCGAGACCGCGCGCATCGTCATCGCCGAAATCAACGAGCAGATGCCGCGCACGCACGGCAACAACCTCGTGCCGCTGGACCGCGTGCACGCCTTCGTCGCCACCGACCGCCCGCTGTTCGAGCACCACCTCGAGCCGCAGTCCGCCGTCGAATCGCGCATCGGCGAGATCGTCGCCGACCTCGTCGAGGACGGCTCCACCCTGCAGATGGGCATCGGCGGCATCCCCGACGCCGTGCTCTCCCGCCTCCACGGCAAGCACGACCTCGGCATCCACACCGAGATGTTTTCCGACCGCGTCGTCGAACTCGTCGAGTCCGGCGCGGTCACGAACCGGCTGAAAAACGTCGGCGTCGGCCGCATCGTCACGAGTTTCATCAACGGCACGCGCCGGCTCTTCGACTTCGTCCACGACAACCCCCTCGTCGCCTTCTATCCCTGCGACTGGACCAACGACACCTCCGTCATCCGCAAGAACCCGAAGGTCGTCGCCATCAACTCCGCCATCCAGATCGATCTCACCGGCCAGGTCTGCGCCGACTCGATCGGCCACCGCATTTTTTCCGGCATCGGCGGGCAGATGGACTTCATCCGCGGGGCGGCGCTCTCCCGCGGCGGCAAGCCGATCATCGCGCTGCCCGCGACGGCTGCGGGCGGCAAAATTTCCCGGCTCGTCGTGCAGCTCAACGCCGGCGCCGGCGTCGTCACCACCCGCGGCCACGTCCACTGGGTCGTCACCGAATACGGCGCGGTCAATCTCCACGGCCGCTCGCTCCGCGAGCGCGGCGAGGCGCTGATCTCGATCGCGCACCCGGATTTCCGCGCCGAACTCGGCCGCGACCTCGCCCAGGTGCGGCACTTCCCGCCGCCCGCCGCAAAGTAGCGCTCTCCTCCCATGACCGCATCGAGCCCCACACTCGCCCCCGCTGTCACGCCTCCGCCGCCGGCCGCGGGCAAACTCTCCGCGCAGGAAAGCCGCGCCCTCGTCGGCCAGCTGCGCCGCTCCCAGGTGTTCCGCGACTACGAGCAGGCCTTCCGCGAGACGACCGGTTTTCCGCTCGCGCTGCGCCCGGTCGAGGCCTTCGACCTCCCGCACCACGGCGATCCCAACGAGGCGCCGTTCTGCGCGCTCATGGCCAAATCCAACCGCTCCTGCGCCGCC
>JBILLY010000903.1:0-2650 GCA_044375835.1 Opitutaceae bacterium | reverse complement strand
GGCCGGCGAGAGGATCGGCACTGGCGCCCCCGCCGTGCGGGCCGAAATTCCAGTGGTGCGTTTCGCTCACCGGGCTGAACACGGCAACGCCGGCGCCGCCGGGCTCGAAACACGCCATGGCGCGGCGGGGCGGCGTGGTCTTGCCCCAGGGCGGGCCGGGCGGCTGCGACTCGTCGCGCCACGCGCCGGCGCCGAGGTAGGATTTCACGGCGGAAAAATTGCGCGTGAAATAGCACGCGGGCACCTCCTGCGGGCGCGGGACGGCCGGACCCCAACGGTCGCCGGGATCGCGGCGGCAGACCAACTCGCAGCGCACGACGAGGACGTCGGGCATGCCGGGCTCGAACTCGGTCCACTGGCGCATGAGCGCGGCGGCGGGCTCGGCGGGCATGTCCCAGAGATTGGGAATCGTCTCGGCGTAGAGTGTGCGGTCGCCGCGGCGCTCGAAGGCCGTGACGTGAGCCCAGGAGGAAACGCCGCCGCCCTGGATGGGGTTCCACGACCAAGGGCTCCAGGCCTTGCTCTGGCCGTCGGCGCGGCGATCGAGGATCTTGCCCGCGTAATACGACTGCTGGATGAGACGGCCGGGGTCGGCGGAGTTGACCAAGTTTTTCGGATACGCGGCGGAGGAGAGCCAGGTGATGGCGGCGCCGCGGGCGCGGTCGATGCCGACCTTGACGGTGCCGTTGTCGAGGGTGAGCAGGTCGGGCGTGCGGGCGGGCGCGGGCGGGGTGGCGGCCAGCGGCGAGACGGCGCCGACGGCGGCCAGGCCGCGGAGGAAAGTGCGACGGGTGAGGGAGGACACGGCGGCGGAGGGAAGCGGAGGGGAGAGGTGGAACGGAAAGGAACGGGCGCGGCGGAGACCGGTGGGGCGAGGGGAGGGGCCGGGGCCGAAGCGCGGGGCGGGTGGGGCGCGAACGGCGCAGGCAACGTCCCGGGTTTCCGGTTGTATTCAAGGCGAATTCCCATGGCGTAGGGCAACGGCCGCGGTGCGCGGCCGGCCCACGCGCGCTCCTGCGCTCCACCGCGCCGCGTGGCGTTTCCGTCTTCTCCAATCCCAGCCTGAACCCCAACCACCTCCCGACCATGCTAATTTCTCCCCGTGCGATGCGCGCGACGCGTTTCCGAATCCTGCCGGTGTTGGTGGCGTTGGTCGCGCTCGCAGTCGCGCCGGGCGCGGGGGCGGCGGAGGCGGCCGCGACCGACTTCCGCCCCGTGCAGTTGCGCTGCGAATACCTCGACGCGCCGGAGGGAATCGACGCCACCGCGCCGCGGTTGTCGTGGCGGATCGAGTCGGCGCGCCGCGGGGCGGCGCAGACGGCGTGGCAGGTGCGGGTGGCGTCGTCGGCGGAAAAACTGGCGGCGGGCGAGGCGGACCTTTGGGACAGCGGTCGGGTGGCGGGCGACGCGACGAACCAGATCGCCTACGCGGGGCGAGCGTTGGTGTCGCGCGACGCGTGTTTCTGGCAGGTGCGGGCCTGGGACGAGGGCGGCGCGGTCTCGGCGTGGAGCGCGCCGGCGCGGTGGAGCATGGGGCTGTTGGCGCCCGGCGATTGGCAGGCGCAGTGGATCGGGCAGCGCGACGACACGCCCTTGCACACGGACCGGGCCACGCTGCACCTGCCGGCGACGCGCCACTTCCGGCGGGAGTTCACGGCCGGAAAACCTGTGCGCCGCGCGACGGCCTACGCGGCGGCGCTCGGGCTGTATGATCTGCACTGCAATGGCCGCCGGGTGGGCGACGCCTATTTCCAGCCGGGTTGGGCCGACTACACGCAGCGCGTGCACTACCGCACGCACGACGTGACGGCGCTCGTCCGCAGCGGGGCCAACGCGATCGGGGCCGAGGTCGCCGAAGGCTGGTATTCCGGCTATGTCGGCTACGGCCTGCTCGTGGGCTACGGTCCGAACAAGGTCGGGCGCTACTTCTACGGCCGCACCCCGGCACTGCTCGTGCAGCTGGAAATCGACTACGTCGACGGCACGCGGGAGACGGTCGTGACCGATGCTTCGTGGCGCGTGACGGACCGGGGCCCGACGCGGGAGGCGGACTTGATCATGGGCGAGGCCTACGATGCGCGCCGGGAGTTGGGCGGGTGGAGTTTGCCCGGTTACGCGGCGGGCGACTGGGAGCCGGCGGTGCGGGCGGAGACGAATCCGAGCCGACGCGCGGTGTATTCGGATGCGGCGGGGCAGCGCGACGTCGAAGTGGGTTTCAAGGCGCCGCCGCGCTTGCAGGCCTACGCGGCGCCGCCGATCCGCGTGACGCAGGAGTTGCCGGCCAAGCGCGTGACCGAGCCGAAGCCGGGCGTGCATGTCTTCGATCTGGGGCAAAACATCGCGGGTATCGTGCGGCTGAAAGTGCAGGGGCCGGCTGGCACGCGGGTGCAGCTGCGCTTCGGGGAGATGTTGCACCGGGACGGCACGCTCATGACGGAGAACCTGCGGCGCGCGCGGGCGACGGATTTCTACACGCTCCGCGGCGACCCGGCGGGCGAGACGTGGAGTCCGCGCTTTACGTATCATGGTTTCCAATATGTCGAGCTGACCGGGCTGGCGGGGAAACCGGCGGCGGACGCCGTCACGGGCCTCGTGCTGCACAACGACACGCCGGCGACCGGGGAGTTTGCGTGCAGCGACCCGGTGCTGA
>JBILLY010000902.1:0-2656 GCA_044375835.1 Opitutaceae bacterium | reverse complement strand
CGCCGCTTACCTTCGCGTTTGATTTCTGGGTGGAGTGAAACCGTCGGCCATGCGACGACGATCCCGCCCGCAACCCTCGTATTTTCCCATGCGCCGCTCCCTGCTCGCCGCTGTCTGCGGCCTTTTCGTCGCCGCCCGTCTCGTCGCCGCGGCCGACTTCGCACCGCTCGACCAACTTGTCCGCGCCGAACTCGCCCGGACCGGCGTGCCCGGCTGCGCGGTCGCCGTCGTCGTCGACGGCAAGCTCGCCTACGCCCAGGGCTACGGCGTCGCCAACACCGACACCGGCGACCCCGTGCGGCCCGACATGCTCTTCCGCCTCGGCTCGACCACCAAGATGATCACCGCCGCCGCGCTCGTCTCGCTCGCCCAGGAAGGGCGCGTGAAACTCGATGCGCCGATCGGCGCCGTCGTCCGCGGCCTCGCGCCCGGGATCGCCGCCCTCACGCCGCACCAGTTGCTCACCCATAGTTCCGGCCTCGGCGACGACGCCCCCATGGCCGGCCCGCCGCACGACGCCGCGCTCGGCGAGTTCTGCCGCGCGCTCACCGATGCCCTCGTCTTCGCCGAGCCGGGCAAAATCTACTCGTATTCGAATCCCGGCTACTGGCTCGCCGGCCTCGCCGCCGAGACGGCCGCCGGCAAACCCTACGCCGATGTCGTCGCCGAGCGTGTGCTCGCCCCGGCCGGCATGACGCGCTCCACGCTCCGGCCCACCGTTGCGATGACCTGGCCGCTCGCCGTCGGTCACGAGAGGGGCGGCGCCGGCAAGCCCGCCAAGGTCATCCGTCCGTTCGCCGACAACGCCGGCACCTGGCCCGCCGGCCAGCTTTTCTCCACCGCGCCCGAGTTCGCCCGTTTCTGTATCGCGCTGATGACCGGCGGCGTGCTCGAGGGCAAACAGGCGTTGCCCGCCTCCGTCATGGCCGCGCTCACGACGCCGCACGTCGCGTTGCCCATCGGCGCCACCCACTACGGCTACGGCGTCGTCGTCGACACCGAGGCCGGCCTGCGCTGGTGGTCGCACACCGGTTCGCGCGCCGGCTACGGGAGCATCGCGCGGATCTGCCCCGAGCGCGGCTTTGCGGTCGTCATCCTCTGCAACCGCACCGGCGACAATCTGCCGCGGGTTGCCGACAAGGCCGCCGAAATCGTGCTCGGCTCCGCCGCCCCGCGTCCCGCCGCGCCCCCGTCCGCCGTCGCCGCGTTGCCGCTCACCGCCGAGGATCGCCGCCGCCTCGTCGGCACCTTCACCAACGGCAAGACCACCGTCGTCATCCGCGAAAAGGACGGCCAGCTCGTCGGCGCGCAGGGCGGCACGTTCACGAAGACCGGCGAAAACCTCTACCGCCGCAGCGCGAGCGGCGGCGCCGCCGCGACCGACTTCGTGTATTCGACCGGCCTGGACGGCCGCGGCGCCTACCTCTCCCTGGGCGGCCGTGCGTTGCGCAAGGTCGCGCCGTAGAGCCGGGCGCCGCCGCCATGAAACCGACCGCCGCTCACTCCGCGGGTAGGGCGAGGCGTCCCCGCCGAGCCGTCGCGGCTTCAGGGTTGGCCGGGTCGAGGCGCCCGCGCTCCGATTCTCCGGCGCACTCCACGAGTCGCAGCCTCAGCTTTCACCCCATGCACCTGCTCCTCCGTCTGCTCGCTTGCGCGGGTCTCGGGTTGGCCGCGGCCGTCGCGTTCGCGCAGCCGTCCGCCCCGACCCCCGACCGCCCCAACGTCCTCTTCATCCTCGCCGACGACCTCGGCTGGGGCGACCTCGGCTGCTACGGCCACCCGCAGATCCGCACGCCCAATCTCGACCGCCTCGCGCGGCAGGGCACGTTGTTCACCCAGTTCTACGTCAACGGCTCCGTCTGCTCGCCGAGCCGCTGCGCCTTCTTCACCGGCCAGTATCCGTCGCGCCACCGCATCCACGGCCACTACGCCACGCCGGAGCTCAACACGTCCCGCGGCATGTCGCAGTTCCTCGATCCCGCGGTGCCCAATCTCCCGCGCCTGCTCCGCTCCGCCGGCTACGCCACCGCGCACATCGGCAAATGGCACCTCGGCAGCAACTCCGGCGGCCCCGAGCCCGGCGCCTACGGCTTCGACTACGTCGGCACGAGCGAGAAGGGCGGCGCCAACGGCCCCGAGGACGATCCCTACTTCCGCGCCCGCTCCACCGCGCTCTTCGTCGACGAGGCCATCGCCTGGCTGAAGGGGCGGCGCGACACCCCGTTCTATCTGCAGCTGTGGGCGCTCGTCCCGCACGCCACGCTCAACCCCACACCCGAGCAGATGAAGCCCTACGCGCGGCTCCGCGCCGGCGGTCCCAATTTCCCGCACGCGAGCGCCGCCGAGATTTTCTACGCCTCCGTCACCGACCTCGACACGCAGGTCGGCCGCCTGCTCGACGCCCTCGACGAACTCAAACTCGCCGACCGCACGCTCGTCGTCTTCAGCAGCGACAACGGCCCCGAGGATATCCACGTCGGCAACGCCGGCCACAGCGGCATCGGCAGCGCCGGCCCGTTCCGCGGCCGGAAACGCAGCCTCTACGAGGGCGGCGTGCGCGTGCCCGGCCTCATCCGCTGGCCCGGCCGCGTGCCCGCCGGCCGCATCGACGACACCTCCGTCGTCGCCGGCGTCGACCTGCTGCCCCCCGTTTGCC
>JBILLY010000077.1:0-11109 GCA_044375835.1 Opitutaceae bacterium | reverse complement strand
GCCGCGCTTCCTCCGCGTTTCATGATTCTCGCCGCCACGACGCACGCCTCGCGCTTCGCCCACGTCTCCGTGGTCGTCGTCTCCGTCGTCGTATCCGCCTCCGTCGTTACCGAGGCACCGCGAGGATCGTAAACGTCAAACGACTTTTGCCCCTCCGGTGCCACACCGGAGGGGCTTTTTTTTCGCCCCGCCGGCCGCACCGCGAGCGGGCTCACCATCGAGCCATGCACGCCACCCGCCAACCGACCGACACCCGCCGACGCCCACGCATCGACGCCCACGCTCCGCTGCGCCGCCCCGGCACCGCGTTTCCGCGCCCTCTCGGCGCCGCGCCCGCACCGCGTCCGGCCCCCGCGCACGACTTCCTCGTGCCCAACCCGCGCCCGGACCTCTGCGCCGACGCCCACACGTTGCGCATGATCGAGGCGGGCTGATCCCGCCCGCCAAACGCCGCGCTACCAACCCGCGCCGCGCTCGGCGCACTCGGCCGACGCGCTGCGCGCCTACTCCACCGTCGCGCGGTAGGTCTTCTCGCCCACGCGCAGCGCAAACGGCAGCCGGTGCTCCTTCGGCGGCACCGGACACGTCGAGAACGGCGTGAACGCGCACGGCGGATTCTCCGCCCGGTTGAAATCCAGCACGATCGTCTTCCCCGCCGGCCGCGCCGCATACAGGTGACGCCCGCCGCCATACGTTTCCTTCCCCGCCGTCTCGTCCGTGATCACGAAAAACAGCGGCGCCTCCGGCCCCTCGTCGATCGCCAACAATTCGAACCGTTTCCCGTCGCGCTCGAAGATCGCCTTGCCCGCCGCCAATTCCATCGAGGTCTGCCCGAGGATACTCGTCACCGGCACCATCCGCAGCTTCTCGAACGGCTCCCAGCGCGCCTCGATCCGCCAACTCGGATCGACGGGAAAATACTCCAGCCCCGCGAACTTCGTCCGTCGCTCCGCCGCGCTGTCCTTCACGCGCAGCGCCTTTTTCCCGCCGCGCTCGATCGCGAAAAACGCCATCGTCCCGCTCGTCACGAGCGTCGGCGACGCCACCGCTTCCCATTTCAATTCCGTCGACCGCTCCGCCTTGCCGTCGATCCGCACCTCGGCCGCCGCCGCAGCGTCGACCGCGAGCGTCACTTTGCCCGCGGCATCGACCGTCACCGTGCCGACGCGCGCCGGCCCGGCCGCCAAAACCACGTCGTTGCCCGCCGCGCGCCCGACCGTGTTGGCGCCGGGTTTGAGAAAGTGCAGGCCGACGAGCGTCAGCCAGCCGTCCGGCTTCGTCAGCTTCGCGACCCGTTCCTCGCGCCATTGCGCGACTTCGCGGGCGTAAGGCTCCGCCGCCCGCGCGACCGCCGCCACGAGCCCCGCCGCCACCAGCCCCGCCACCACCAGCGCGGCCGTCATCCATTTCCCCATGGTGCGCAACGTCATCGTCGGGCCTCCGTCACTTCATGATCGAGTAGAGACTCGCGAAATCATCCGTCCACAGCGGCGCGGGCTTCGTCCGCGTCGCCGGGGCATCGACCCGGTCGCGGATGCGCTCGTGCTGCAGAAACGCCTTGTTCTTCGTCACGAGCATCCACGAGGTCGCGTAGATCCACCAGTTCGGCTCGTCGTCGTCGGAGATGTGCACGACCTCGTAGCCGAACTGCTCCGCCAACCGCTCCACCACCGGGCGCAGGTCGAGGTAGCGGTTCGAAATGTGGATCGCGATCACGCCGTCGGGCTTCAGCTGCTTTTGGTAAATTTCAAAGGCCTCCGTCGTGAGTAGATGCACCGGAATCGCGTCGCTGCTGAAGGCGTCCAGCGCCAGCAGGTCGAACTGCTGCGATTTCCCGCCGGCCACTTCGCGCTCCATCATTAGGCGCGCGTCGCCCATCACCATGTCGACCTTCGCCTGGCAATAATCGAGATACTTGAAGTGCGCCCGCGCCAGCGTCTCCACCGCCGGGTTGATCTCGTAGATGCGCAGCGCGTCGCCCTTGCGTCCGTAGGTCGCCAGCGTGCCCGTGCCGAGACCCACGAGCCCGAGCTTCCGCGGCCCCTCCGGCAGGTGGTTGATCGCCAGCCCGACGCCGCTCGACTCCGAGTAGTAGGTCGTGGCCATCACGGATTTCTCCGCCTTCGTGAACTGGATGCCGTGCGTCGTCGCGCCGTGCAGCAGCAGGTGATAGTTGTCCTCCTCGTCGTTCGGGTAGTAGTTCAGCACCTTGAGCGTGCCGTAGAAATTCCGCGAGGCGCTCAGCGTCTGCACCGTCGACCGTTCGTTCCAGTTCACCACGAAGATCGCTCCGAGCCCCACGCTCAGCGCCATCACGAAACCGCCCATCCGCGGCTGCCACTCGGCCAACAGCCGCCGCTTGGCCCAGTCCACCGCGCACACGCCGAACAACACCAGGCCCGCCGCGATATACGGCCAACGGGTCTTCGCCAGTTCCAGATACTCCCCGCCGATCCCCGGCGAATCGTCGAAACGGCTGCGCAACAGCGGCAACAACCCCGCCACGAGCAGCGCCCCGATCGCCGCCGCAAACGTCAGCTCGCGGCTCCGGTGCCGGAAGCACAGCACCCCGAGCCCGTAGCTCAGCAACCAGAGCCCGAGTTGCAGTTCGCGGTAGTCGTCGAAGATCGCCGGCGCCGCGATCGCGACGAGGAAGCCGCCCAGCGCCCCGCCCAGCGAGATCATGAGAAAATACGACGTCAGCCGCTGCGGCGGCGGTTTCAGCCGGTAAAGCTCACCGTGGCACACCATGCACGCCACGAACAGCGTCGCCGTGTAGCCGATGATCTGCAGCCGCATCGGCGCATCCGTCCCGACCACCAGCAACTGCGCCACCGTGATCATCCCGAGGATCAGCAGCGTCACGAACACCCCGCGGTGATACCAGCGCGCGTGGTCGAAGCAGATGATGAAGGTCAGCAGATAAAGGCTGAGCGGCAGCACCCACAAAAACGGAATGACCGCCACCTCTTGGCAAAGTTTGTTGGTCGTCGCCAGCAGCAGCACCGACGCGATCATCGGCAAAGCCACCCACAGCAATTTGTCCACCGGCGAGGTCGGCGCGGCCTCGGCTTCGGTTGCGCCCGCGTCCGCGGCAGCCGCCGCCGGTGCGCCCGAACCACCCGCCGCGGCGTGTTTCCACAGCCGCCACGCGCAATAGCCGCAGAACACCACAAACAACCCAAGCCCCGCCGACCACATGTTGGCCTGCACGTGCCGCGCGAACTTCACCTCGAAATACGCCGGGTAGCTGAGCAGCGCCAGCAACGAGCCGACATTCGACAACGCATACAGCCGGTAAGGCGACACGCCCGGATTCGTCTGGCTGAACCACTGCTGCATCAGCGGTCCCGTCGACGAGAGCACGAAATACGGCAGACCGATCGTCGCCATCAGCAGCAGCAAAATCCGCACGTTCGGATCGCCGTCCACCTGCTGCTTCCACCCGTCCGACGGCGTGATCGGCAGCAGCGCCAGCGACAACCCTAGCAGCACGAGATGCACGATCACCTGCCGCTTCGGCGTCAGTTTCGTCGACGAGAAGTGCGCATAGGCGTAGCCACCCAGCAGCACGGTCTGGAAAAACAACAGACACGTCGTCCAGACGCCCGGCCCCCCGCCGAACCAAGGCAGAATGTATTTCCCGATCAGGGGCTGGACCTGAAACAGGAGAAACGCACCCGTGAAGATGGTGAGCGCAAAGGGAAGCATGACAGGGAGTCGCGGGGTTGAGGGAGGCTGGAACGCGGCGTGCATGACGGACGACTCGGGGTTTCGATGCAATGCCTCTTCCGCCGCGCTTGCCGCGTCGCGGAATCGGCCCCTCCCCCACCCGCGCCGCGCCCTCCCCGCCCGCAACAAAGGCTGGAACTCCGCGGGGATTCCGCGAGTCTGGGTTCGCTGTGTTCCCCGCGCCGCGTTTCCCCTTTTGCCTCCGCGCCCTCTGGGCCGCGCTGCTTGCGACCACGCTCCTGCTCCGCGCCGCCGACGGCGACCTCCGGTTTTCCGCCAGCCTCGAGGCCGCCGACCGCAGCGCCGCCGGCCTGACCAAATTGACCTCCGATCAGGTCGCCGTGATCGATGCCTTTGTCCGTCGCGACACCGCCCTCCAAGCCTCCGCCAAACCGACCGCAGCCGCCGACGCGGACGCTGCCTCCTCGGCAACCAAGACCTTCTCCCAACGCCTGACCGCCGGCGAACGCGCCACCGCCAATCTCGCCGCCCTTACGCCCGCCGAGCTCGCCCGCCTCGACGCCCTCGTCGACCGTTTCCAAAACGCCCGCCTCGCCCGCACCTTGCTCGCGCCGCCGTCCTATGCCCGCCCGAGCCGCATTCCGGTCACCGAGAAAAAGAAAGAGCGCGAAATCCACGGCAGCTTTTCCCTCAGCTACGGCTGGGGCAGCGGCGGTTACAGCGAGAAGACCGGCTCGATGGTGCTCAACTTCGAAGACCCCGACCGCGGCTTCGCCATCTCGGTCGGCTACTCCGAGTCGCACCTCAAAGGCGGCCCGATGATCTACCGGGACCCGCTCGCCACGCCGCTGCCGCCGATCGATCGGTGAGCGCAGTTTCAAGGGCGGACCGCACCTGCGATCCGCCGCACGCTGCCGTCCCGGCCCCGGCCATCGTTCAGCCCAGCGCCTTGAGCAACCGCTCCAGCTCCGCGCGCTTGGCCTGCTGATCGGCGAGCTGTTTGCGCGCGCCTTCCAGCACCGCCGGCGGCGCCTTGCTGACGAACGCCTCGTTCGACAACCGCGCCGACGTGCCCGCGATGTGCTTCGTCAATTGCTCCAGTTCCTTCGCGAGCCGCGCCTTCTCGGCGCCGACGTCGATCAGGTCCGACTTGTCGAGGTAGAGCGTGCCGAACGGCGTCACCACCGCCGGCATGCCGTTCACACTGTCGCGCGTGAGCACCTCGGCCGCACCCGCCATGCGGAGCACCTTCGCCAGATTCTGCTCCAGCACCGCGAAATCCGCTGCGCCGGGCGTGATGACAAACTTGGCGTCGCGCCGGCTGGCGAGGTTGTGGTCGGCCTTCAGCGCGCGCGCCTGCGACACAAACGCCTTCAGCTTCTCGACCGACGCCACCGCCGCGCGATCCAGGGTGATCGCTTGGCCGCCCAGCAGCGTCACGAGTTCCGACGCGTTCTCGATCCGCGTTTCCTCGATGAACTTTTCCGCGGCGCCGTAGCCCAGCTGGTGCCACAGCTCCTCGGTGATGAAGGGGATGAACGGATGCAGCAGCAGCAGCGTCTGCCGCAGCACCAGGTCCTGGATCGCGAGGCAGTTGGCCTTCGTATCCGGATTCTGGAGCTTCGACTTCGAGACCTCCACATACCAGTCGCAGAAGTCGTTCCAGAAAAACCCGTAGGCCGCCTGCACCGCCGCGCTGAACTCGAACTCGTAGAAGCACCGGTTCACCTCGCGCGTGGTCGAGAGCAACCGGTCGAGGATCGCGTGGTCGTCGGCGTCGAACTTCGCCGCGTCCAGCCGCGCGATGATCGCGCCGAGCGTCGAATTGTCGCCCGCTTCGCCGCTGATCTGCCGGAACCGGCAGGCGTTCCAGAGCTTGTTGCAGAAGTTCTTCCCGCTCTCGATCCGGTCTTCCTGGAAACGGATGTCCTGCCCCTGGGGCGCGATCGACACGATGCCGAAGCGCAGGCCGTCCGCCCCGTATTTCTCGATCAGGTCGAGCGGGTCGGGCGAGTTGCCGAGCGATTTCGACATCTTGCGCCCCTGCTGGTCGCGGATGATGCCGGTGAAGTAGACGTGCTTGAACGGGATCCGCCGCTCCAGCGATTCGCCCGGCCGCATGAATTCGAGGCCGGCCATGATCATGCGCGCGACCCAGAAGAAGATGATGTCCGGCCCCGTCACGAGCGTCGTGGTCGGGTAAAAATGGTCCAGACCCTGCGCCTGCATCTTGGCCTCGTCCGGCCAGCCCATCGTCGCAAACGGCCAGAGCCACGACGATGCCCACGTATCGAGCACGTCGTCCTCCTGCACCCAGTTCTCCGGGTCTGCCGGACCGGCGAGCGATACATGGACCTTGGTCGCGTCCTTCAAATCGGCTTCGGTGAGACGCTCCTTGTCCAAGCCCTTCCGATACCAGACCGGGATGCGATGCCCCCACCAGAGCTGGCGGCTGATGCACCAGTCCTGGATGTTCTCGAGCCAATGCAGGTAGACTTTGCTCCAGCGCTCCGGGTGAAACTGGATGTGCCCGTCGCGCACCGCCGCCTTGGCTTCCTCGACGCGCGGGTAGCGCAGCCACCACTGCCAGGTCAGGCGCGGTTCGATCGGCACGTCGGCGCGCTCCGAGTAGCCCACGTTGTTCGCATACGCTTCCTCGGCCACGAGGGCGCCGCGCTCCTTGAGCAGCTCCGCCGCCTTCTTGCGGCCCGCGAAACGTTCCAGCCCCGCGAGTTCCTCGCCGGCGAGCGCGTTGAGCACGCCGTTGGCCTCGAGCACGTCGATCACCGGCAGCCCGTGGCGCATGCCGATTTCAAAGTCCACCTTGTCGTGCGCCGGCGTGATCTTCAGCGCGCCGGTGCCGAACTCCTTGTCGACCGACGCATCCGCGATGATCGGAATGTCCGCCGCCGGCCCGATGGCGCGGCGCACGGTCTTGCCCACCCAGCCCGCGTAGCGCGGGTCGTCCGGATGCACCGCGATCGCGACGTCGCCCGGGATCGTCTCCGGCCGCGTCGTCTTCACTTCGACAAACACTCCCGGCGCGTCCGTCCGCTCGTAGCGCACGCGATAGATGGTGCCGTTGACCGGCTTCATGATCACTTCCTCGTCGCTCAGCGCCGTCTGCGACACCGGGCACCAGTTGACCATGCGCTTGCCGCGGTAGATGTGGCCGCGGTCGAAGAGCTTCACGAACACGTCCAGCACCGCCTGCGAGTAGTGCGGGTCCATCGTGAACTGAGTCCGATCCCAGTCGCACGAGGCGCCGAGCCGCCGCAGTTGCTCGAGGATGATGCCGCCCTTCTCGTGGCGCCACTCCCAGACCTTCTCGAGAAACTTTTCCCGCCCGAAGTCGTGCCGCGTTTTCTTCTGCTTGCGCAGTTCGCGCTCCACCACGGTCTGCGTGGCGATGCCCGCGTGGTCCGTGCCCGGCAGCCACATCGCGGTCTTGCCCTCCAGCCGCGCGCGGCGGACGAGGATGTCCTGCAGCGTGTTGTTGAGCACATGGCCCATCGTCAGCACGCCCGTGACGTTGGGCGGCGGGATGACGATCGTGTAGGGCTCCTTGCCCGCCTCGACGCGGCCGGCGAACGCCTTCGCGTCCAGCCAGGCGGCATACCACTTCTTTTCGACGTCGCGCGGTTCGTAGCTCTTGGTGATCTCGGCCATCGGTGCTTGCAGGTTTGGAATCGCGGAGAAAACGGCCCGCCCTCCCGCGACGCAAGGAGGGAAACAGGCCCCGCCCGCGCCCCGCGCTTTGTAAGTTGAAAGTTCCCCGTTCCGCGTTCGTCCTCTCCCCTTCCGCCCGCCCTTCCTCCACGCCGCCATGCCCGCCCTGATCGCCCAACGCGCCCAAGAACGCCTGTCGTTCGTCGGCGACGTCCCCGTCCCCGCGCGCCTGGCCGCCTGCAAGGACTTCCTCAAACAGGAGACGGCCTCCCTCCGCGAACGTCACAAGGCCGGGGCCAAGGGCCTGCAGATTTGCCACGAGCGCGCGCGCATCATCGACGCCCTGCTCACCCACCTGTTCGACTACGCGCTGTCCTCCTATTCCGCGCTGCGCGGGGTCCAGCCCTCCCCGGTTTCCCTCGTCGCCCTCGGCGGCTACGGCCGCGGCGAACTCTCCCCCTGGAGCGACATCGACCTGATGTTCCTCTTCGCCACCAAGACCAAGCCCGCCGAGGCCAAGCCGCTCCAGGAACACCTCACCAACGAGATTCTCTACATCCTCTGGGACTGCGGCCTCAAAGTCGGCCACTCCACCCGCACCATCGACGAGGCCTTCGCCGAGGCGCGCCGCGAGATCCAGTCCAAGACCGCCCTCCTCGAAGCCCGCCGCATCGCCGGCTCCGAGAAGCTCTTCGACACCTTTTCCCAGGCCTACCGCAGCTACTACGCCTCCGAGGCGCCCAAGATCTACATCGCCGCCCGCCTCGACGATCAGGCCAGCCGCCGCGCCAAATACGCCAACACCGTCTTCAACCAGGAACCCGACATCAAGAACGGCGTCGGCGGCCTCCGCGACTACCAGAACACCGTCTGGATGGCCCGCGTGAAGCTCGACATCCGCTCCATCGACGAGCTCGCGATGCAGAACTACATGCGCGCCGAGGACCTCGTCGGCGTCCGCCGCGCCTACGATTTTCTCCTCCGCGTCCGCAACGAGCTCCACTTCATGAGCGCGCGCGCCACCGACGTCATGAGCCTCGATCTCCAGCCGCGCATCGCCGAGAACCTCGGCTACCGCCAGCCCGAGATGCTCGCCCGCGTCGAGGCGTTCATGCAGGACTACTACCGCGCCGCGCAGACCATTTTCCGCGTCTCCAAACTCGTCGAAGACCGCCTCGCCCTCAGCATCGGCCGCAACGGCAAAGGCGACAAACGCTCCTTCAAGGAAACTCTTCTCGCGTCCCGTTTCGCCCGCACCAAGCGCATCGACGGCTTCGTCCTCCGCGGTCGAGAGCTCGCCGCCGAAAAGCCCGAGGTCTTCCACGAGGACCCGGTCCGGCTCATCCGCGTCTTCCGCCACCTCCAGACCCTCGAGGCCTCCCTCGATTTCCACCTCGCCGAACTCATCCGCACCTCGTTGCCGCTCCTCACCAGGACCGTCGCCGAGTCGCCCGACGCCAGCGTCTCCTTCCGCGCCATCATGTCCGAGGCCGGCGCCGTCCACCCGATCCTCGCCAAGATGCACGACCTCGGCGTGCTCGGCCGTTTCATCGTCCAGTTCGACGCCCTCACCTGCCTCGTCCAGCACGAGTATTACCACCGCTACACCGCCGACATTCACACGCTCAACGCCATCCGCGAACTCGACCGCATCTATACTGAAGCCGAGCCAATCACGCTCAAGTATCGCGCCGCCCTCCACGAGACGATCGACGCTTCCCTGCTCTACCTCACGCTCCTTCTCCACGACATCGGCAAGGCCGAGGGCATCCGCGGGCACGCCGAGAGCGGCGTGCGCCTCTCTGCTCCGCTCTTGGAGCGCTTTGGCGTCGAGCCCGCCCACCGCGAACTCGTGCTTTTCGTCATCAAAAATCACCTGGCGATGGCACGATTCTGGCAGAAGCGGGATGTCGATGACCCCTCCACCGCCGCCGCCTTTGCCGAACTCGTCTGCGACGCCGACCGCCTCCGCTTTCTCTACGTCCATACGTTTTGCGACGCGCGCGGCACCGCCGCGGACCTTTGGAATAGCTACAAGGATACGTTGCACACCACCCTCTACCGTTCCACTTTCGAACGGCTGAAACTCGGCGCCGCCGTCGACGCCAGTCTGCAGGAAAAGAAAACAATGACCCAACAGGAGCTCATCGCGAAATCGATCCCCGGTATCAGTGCCGACGAAATCAATGCGCACTTCGGCCTGCTGCCCGATCGTTACTTCATCCATACCGACGCCGACGAGATCGCCCTGCACATCCAGATGGTCAACCGGCTCCTCCGCTCCATCACCACCGCGGACTCCGTCGGCACCCTACGGCCCGTCATCGAGTGGAAAGACGACCTCAACCGCTCCCTCACCGTCGTCAACGTCGTCACCTGGGACCGCGCCGGCCTCTTCTACAAACTCGCCGGCGCCTTCAGCGTCGCCGGCCTCAGCATCCTCGGCTCCAAGGTCATCTCCCGCACCGACCACATCGCGATCGACACCTTCTACGTCGTCGAGCCGGGCCGCGGCCCCGTCCAGAGCGCCAGCGCGCAGGAGAAATTCGCCAAGACCATCGAGGAAGCCCTCGTCGCCAACCGCGACCTCTTCCCCGACATTATGGCGCAGGCGAAGAAGATCGCCGCCACGCGTTACCTGAGCACCGGCAGCGGCGAAACCCTGCAAAGCTCCTTCCCTCCGACCGTCGACGTTTACCACGAACTCTCGATGGAGCGCACCATCATCGAGGTGCAGGCCCGCGACCAACTCGGCCTGCTCTACCGCCTCGCGAAGACCATCAGCGACCACAATTTCGACATCACCTTCGCCCGCATCGGCACCGAGCGCGGTGTCGCGATCGACACCTTCTACATCGAGGGCGCCAATCACGAGCCCGTCGAGTCGCCCGACCGCCTGCACGCCCTGCGCGACGCCCTCCACGAGGTGATCGCGCCGACCCCCGCGCCCGTCGCCGCGAAGTAGCGCGCGCCCCCTCGGGTAGGGCGAGGCGTCCCCGCCGAGCCGTCGCGCGACAAGGCACCGGTCCACGGACGGCTCCGGCCTCCGCTCCCCCCTGCGTCCGGACCCAGCGCGCCCGCTCGCCTCCGTCCAGCCCTCCCCGCCACTCTCCGCCGCCCCCTCGCCGCGTCGCGTCGCGCCCCACGAAATCCTCGCCATCGCCGTCGCGTCCCTCAAAACCGCCGCCGTGGCCTCCGCTTCCCCCACCTCGTCCGCTTCCGACGCTCCGCCGCACGCCGCCCATCGCCCGCCGCGCAGCGAGATCCTCCACGCCCTGTCGTCCCTCGCCACCCGCACCGACGACCCGCAGATTGCCCTGCGGTCGATGCTGGATCTGTTCGTCCGCACCTTCGCCGCCGACGCCGGGTCCATCGGCCTCCTCAGCCCCGACACCGGCCGGCTCGAGACGGAAGTGCAGGTCGGTGCCGACGGCAACAGCCACGCGCCCCACGATCTCAAACTCGGCCACGGAATCACCGGTTGGTGCGTCCTGAATCGCCGGTCGCTGCTCGTCGCCGACGTCACGTTCGAACCGCGTTACATCGCCGTCCGCCCCTCGGCCCGCTGCGAGATGGCCGCGCCCATCCAGGACGAGGATACCGTGATCGGCGTGATCGATTTGGAAAGCGACCGCATCGGCGGCTTCAGTCGCGATGACCTCGCCCTGCTCGAAGTGCTCGCCGCCGAAGCCGCGCGCGTGATGCAGCGCCTCTGGCAACTCGGCCACCTCAAAGCCAAGGCCCGCC
>JBILLY010000900.1:0-2670 GCA_044375835.1 Opitutaceae bacterium | reverse complement strand
GGCGCTGTTTGTCGGGGGCGAGATGGTGCGGCAGTTCACCGACGCGTCGCTGAGCGGGCCGATCGCCTCGGCGCTGGACAAGCTGCGCGCGGTGTTGCCGCGCGACCGGCAGGAGCATGTCGAGCGACTGGCGCGCCAGACGGTGGTGTTGGGGCGTTCGGGGCACGTGGCGACCGATCCGGCGGCGCAGCCGTGGCTGCTCGCGGTGCAGCGGGCGGTGGCGCAGCGCCGCGTGCTGCGGCTGGACTACCGCGCGGCGGGCCGGCTCGACGACACGCGGCGCGAGGTGGAGCCGCTGGGCGTGGTCTTCTACGGGGGCGCCTGGTATCTCGTGGCGTGGTGCCGGCTGCGGGCAGGTTACCGGCATTTCCGGACGGACCGTATCCGGGGACTGGAGATGACGGGCGAGATGATCGAGGCGCGGCCGGATTTTTCCCTGGCGAAGCACCTGGAGGAGCAGATGGACCGCACGGAGACGTTGCCGGCGCGCGTGTGGTTCTCGGCCCGGGCGCTGGAGCGGGCGCGGGGCGAGAGCTACGCGACGCTGGTGGAGCTGGCGCGGCGCGACGGCGGGGCGGAGTTTTCCCTCTACACGTTTTCCCTGCAGTGGCTCGCGCGGTGGGTTCTGTCCTTCGGGCGCGAGGCCGAGGCGATCGAGCCGGCGGAGCTGCGTGAATTGGTCCGGGCGGAGGCGGCGGCCGTCGCGGAGCGGCACGAAGCCGGCGTCGGGGCCGGGGCGTGACGGGGCGCGTGCGGCGCCGGGGGGGCGAATCGGCGTGGGCCGGAGCAGCGGCGGGCGTCGCTGCCCGCCGAGATTTATACTGAGGTCCCGAAGCGGCGGTCGGGGACGCTCTCCGCTCCGCCCCCAAATGCGCTCCGCGCCTACGCCGCGAACGCGCTCCGCCGCACTTTGGCCGCGCTTTCCGCAAGCGTTTCCCGACGGTCGCTCAGGTCGATTCCTTGGCCGGCACGCCGGCGGGCGTGGCGGAGGCGGGGAGGGGGGCGGCGCTGCCGTTGAGGCGGAGTGCCTCGACCTGGGGAGCGACCTGACGCCAGAGCGCGTCGGCTTTCTCGGCGGCGATGGCGCGGCACTTGGCGATCTCGGCCTCGCGGGCGGCGCGGTTTTCCTCGGCGATGCGGGCGAGGTCGTCGAGGTTGTAGAGGAAAATATTGTCGATGTCGGCGACGTCCGGGTCGACGTCGCGGGGCAGGGCCTGGTCGATGAAAAACAACGGGCGCACCGGGCGCTTGTGCATGGCGGCGCGGGCGGCGGCGCGGGTGACGACGACGTCGGGCGCGGAGGTCGCGCAGACGACGACGTCGAATTCCGCGAGCCGGGCCTCGCGCTGTTCGAACGGCATGGCGCTGGCGCCGAGGGCGGTGGCGAGCTCCATCGCGCGCTCGAAGCGGCGGCTCGCCACGGTGAGGGCGGCGGCGCCGCGGCTCTGGAAGGCTTTGGCGGTCTTTTCGCCGATCTCGCCGGCGCCCAGCAGCAGAATGCGCGTGGCGGCGAGGTCGCCGTAGATGTTGACCGCGAGATCGACGGCGACGTTGGCCACGCTGACCTGGCCCTCCGTGATGGCGGTGTTGGTGCGGACGTGCTTCGCGGCCTGGAAGCCTTTTTGGAAGACGCGGTTGAGGACGGGGCCGGTGTGGCCGGCGGTCTGGGCGGCGGCGTAGGCTTCCTTCACCTGGCCGAAAATCTCCGTCTCGCCGAGCATCTGCGAATCGAGTCCGGCCGAGACCTCGACGAGGTGTTGCACGGCGTCGCGGCCGCGCAGGGCGAGGCCGATGCGGGAGAATTCCTCGAGGTCGAACTTCTGCCGCGCGCAGAAGGCCGCGCGCACGCGGGCCTCGGCGGCGGAGTCGGCCGCGACGCCGTAGAATTCCACGCGGTTGCAGGTGCTGAGCAGGGTGAATTCGCGGAGGTCGGGCATGGCCGCGAGCAGGGCGCGCATCTCGTCGGCGCCGGCGGAACCGAGCGCGAGTTTTTCGCGGACTTCGAGGGGCGCGCGGTGGTGGGTCGCGCCGATGACGAAGAGAGCGGGGGTGCTCATCGGGCGGGGCTCCGGTCCGCGGCGGGGGCGGCGAGGGTCCGGTTGGCGCGGGCGTTGCGGCTGTTGTCGACGGCGCCGAGCGAGAGCAGGGCGGCGACGAAGAGTCCGAGACAGGTCCAGGCGAAGCGTTTGGCGAGGAGCCGGCCGCTGACCCGGAGGCCGAAGGCGATCGCGGCGGCGAGCCATACGGCCACGGTGAGGAGCAGTTTGGGCGAATTGACGCTGGCGGTGTCGCGCACCCAGTAGGCGGCGCCGACGGCGAGCGACGCCGCGAGGATCGCCGCGCCCGCTCCGAGCAGGCGCACGCCCATGTGGTCGAGATCCATGATCGACGGCAGAAACGAGAACCAGCCGCCGGTGCGCTTCGATTTCAGCGAGTAGTTGCGCAGGAGAAACATGATCGACGTGAGCGCCAGCAGGCCGAACACGCCGTAGCTGAACACCGCGAGCGCGGCGTGCAGCTCGATCCAGGGATTCGACCCGAAGATGTGGGTGCGTGTGGTCGCGTCCCAGGCGGGAATGGAGAGCGACACCACGGTGAGCGCGGCGGCGAGGCACGAGGTGAAGTAGCCGAGCAGGCTGTTGCGGAAGGTGACGCCGACGAGCAGGTAGA
>JBILLY010000076.1:0-11152 GCA_044375835.1 Opitutaceae bacterium | reverse complement strand
TGGCGGGGGCGGTCTGGGCGAGGAGCGCGCCGGCGGAGACGAGGGCGCCGGCGACGAAGCGCAGGCGCCGGGCGGGGGGCGGCAGGGCGAGGTGGGAGTTCATGGCGACAGCGAGGCGGGTTACGGGTTTGGCAGGGGCGTGGGACCGTGGCGGCAAAGCGGTCACCGAGCGGGGAGAACGCCACGACGGGGATCGTGGACGCTGACCAAGCGGGGCAAGGGGCGAAGCAGACGGACCCGGGGGATTGATGCGACGGGATGCCGCGGCGTCCGGCGCGGCAATGGCGCCGGGCATCTTACAGTCCGGCCACCGCACGCGGCCGCGTCGGCAAAGACCGGGGCGGGGCTCAAACGGAGCCGACGGCTACTCCGCCGTTTCCGGCGGCCGCGGCGGCGGCGCGAAACGGAGCAGGGCAAAACCGAACCCCGCGAGGCCGACGCAGACAAAGACGAACCAGTCGCCGAACTGCACATAGACGCTGGCCCGGTCGATCCAGCGGGAATCGCGCGAGACCTCGATCACCCGGGAACCGCGGAAGTAAATGCGGTCCTGGTCATCGGTCACCGCGGAGCGCACGGCGCCGAATTCGTCGATCCACCCGCTCCAGCCGCCGTTGCCGCAGCGCAGAATGGGCCGGCGGGTCTCGACCGCGCGCAGGACGGAATGCGCGGCGTGCTGGTAAGCGGCCCCGCCCTCGCCGAACCAGCCGTTGTTGGTCAACACGGCGAGCAGACCGGCGCCGCTGGCGGTGCTGTAGCGCGCGAGCGACGGGTAGATATCCTCGTAGCAAATGAGCGGCCCCACCACGAGAGGCTCCTCGCGGATCGAGACCAGCAACGGCGACGAGTCCGCGCCCGGTTGAAAATCCCCGCCGATGGGCACGAACTTCCCGAGCCAGCCCAGAACGGGGCGGAACGGCACGAATTCGCCGAAAGGAACAAGTTTGCGCTTGGCGTAGTAGGCCGACGCGACGCCGCCGCCGGGCGTAACGTGAAAGGCGCCGTTGAGCCAGCGTTCGGCGGGCGTGTTTGCCCCCTCGACCGCGATCGAGCCGAGCAGGAGCGGAGCGTGGGCCCGCTTCACCACCGCCGCGACGAAGGCCTGCGCGGACGCGTCGCCGCGGACCGCGAGCGGCGTGACCGCTTCCGGCCAGAGAATGAGATCGGGGCGGGTTTTGGCCGCCTCGAGCGTCGTCGATTGCAACACGTCGAGAATCATGGGGGCGCGCGACGGCTCCCATTTCACTTCCTGCGCGATGTAAGGCTGGACGAGCGCGAAACGGCCGAGTTTGACGGCGAAGCCGCGGCGGTTGACCGACTCCATCAGGTGCACGCACACGCACGCGAGGAGCAGGAACAGCGCGAGAAAAAATTCCTGGCTGCGCTTGTTGAGTCCCGTCGCGCCCTCGCGGAAGAGCCGGTGCGCGTAGGCGCCGAACCCAAGGTTCATCATCACGAGGGCAAAACTCACCCCGTAGGCCCCGGTGTAGGCCGCCACCTGCAGAATGCTCGCCCGCTCCCACTGGCTCGCCGCCAATGGCAACCAGGGAAATCCCCCGAGCACCCACGTGCGGGTCCACTCGACGAAGATCCACACACCGGCGAGGCCCAGCATCGCCGCGAGCCGGACGGGGGTCGGCCGGCCGACGATCCGCGGGAGTGCCCAACGGGCGGCCAAAAACCACGTGCCCACCCAGGCACCGACAAACGGACCGAGGAGGAGCAGCCCGACCCAAGTCACGTGGTGCAACCAGCCGAGCAGAATCGTCCAGGCGACGGCCTGCGCCGCAAACAGCGTCCAGACGTAGAGCTTCAGCCGCGGCCGGGTGTAGGCCCAGTAGATGCCCGGCACGAGCATCGCGTAGGCGAATTCAGGAACCCGATACGGCGGAAACGACGCCACCGTGAGAAACACGGTGAGGGCGAACACGACGACCGCGGCGACGGCTTCGCCGTGGCGCTGCAAAAATCCCGGACGCGGTTCGTAGGGATCGACGGTGTCGTGGTTGGCGGCGGAGGTCACGCGGGAGGCCGGCGAGCAAGCCCGACTCCCGGGGCGGCGGCAAGCACCGGCAAGGCGGGATTCGGCATCGACGCACCGCGGCCGCGGCATCACGGTGTGGCCCGCGATGAGCGCCCTACCCGACTGCCAATACTGCCGCCGCGACCAGCGTCTGCAGGACCTCATGATCGAGATCACGCCGCTGGCGGCCTCGACCCTTTACCTCTTCAAGGAGCAGACGCACCGCGGACGCTGCGTGGTCGCCTATCGGGCGCACGTGAACGAACTCTTCGAACTGCCCGACGCCGAACTCGTGCTATTCATGGCGGACGTCGCGCGGGCGGCGAAGGCGATCAAGGCGGCCTTTGCGCCGAACAAAATCAACTACGGCGCCTATTCGGACAAATTGCCGCACCTCCACATGCATCTCGTGCCGAAATACGAAGGCGGCGCGGCCTGGGGCGCACCGTTCGAGATGATGCCTGCCAACAAAGTGCTGCTGAGCGACGCCGACTATGGCGCGACCATCGCGGCGATCCGCGCCAAACTCTGAGCCGGTTTGCGGCGCTTGGACGGGCTGGCGGAAAAACCCCGCGCCAAGCCGACCCCTGCGCGTCAGAAACGCAGCCGGACATTTTCATGGCCGCATTTCGGGCAACGGCACAGTTGGGTGCCCTCGGGGGCGGAGTAGATCGCGTCGCACCTGATGCAGTGAAACGTGGTTTTGCGGCGCTCCGCCTCGAAACGCCGGTGGTCGCGACGATCATAGTAGAGCCAGAGGCCGAGAAACACCGCGGCCACGAGCACACAGAAGACGACGGCAGCGGTGGAGAATTCCAGCATCCCGCGGACGGTGGAGTCTTCCGCGCCGCGCGCCAAGCGCCGAGCGCCAAACCTGACTGCCCGTGGCGGCACAATGCGCGGCCTGCGGGCCGCCGCAAGAGGCTGCCGGGCGGGAACGCGCGCCGTTCAGCGGCAACGCCAATACGCGACCTCGCACCGGCAGGTGCCGCGTCACTTCGGGGTCGTCGTCCACCCGGCGAAATCATCCGCCGGCGGTAATCGCGGCGCGGTCCTGGGGCATAAAAAAAGCGCACCGAGTTTCCTCGGTGCGCCGAAAGGTAAGAGCGGTGGAGTCGCCTCAGCTCTTCGCTTCGCCGTCGGCCTTGGGTGCCTCGGCGGCGGGAGCAGCGGCCTCGGTGGCCGGGGCGGCGTCGGCTTTGGCGGCCTTGGCCTTCTTGCCCTTGGCCTTGCGGCCCTTCTGCTTCTTGTAGCCGGGGTCATCGGCCTTCACGAACTCGATCAGGGCGAGTTCGGCGGCGTCGCTCTGGCGCTGGGCACCGAGCTTGTAGATGCGGGTGTAACCGCCGTTGCGCGCGGCGAACTCCTTGTGGAGTTCGTTGAAGAGCTTCGTGACGGCATCCTCGTTGCGGACGTCCGCGAGGGCGAGACGGCGCAGGTGGATGGCGTCCTTCTTCTCGGTCTTGGCCGCGGCCTGCTTGGCCTTGGTGATGACCTTCTCGATGAAGGGACGGAGCGCCTTGGCTTTCGTGAGGGTCGTCTGGATACGACCGTGCTCGATTAGCGAGGCGGCGAGGTTGGAGAGCATCGCGCGGCGATGCTCGACGGTGACGCCCAAAGAGGCGCGGTGTTTGTTGTGACGCATTGTAGGTTTCGGTTGGGCGGCCCCCGATCGGCAATCCGGTCGCAGCGTGGCGCGGCAGCGGACGGCGCGAAGGCCGGTAAGTGGTTTCTTGGACCGGCGGCAACCGCCGAAGGGCGGCGCTCCGCGGCGCGGGTTTATCGACCGCGGTGAGCGAATCGAAGCACCCGCGGCGCGAGCCGGGCGATCAGGCTTCCTTCTTGGTGTCGAGGAGTCGCTCGTCGAACTTCATGCCGAGCGAGAGGCCGAGGGCTTCGAGCTTCTCCTTGATTTCGTTGAGCGACTTCTTGCCGAAGTTGCGGTATTTGAGCATCTCCTGCTCGGTCTTCATCGCCAGTTCGCCGACGGTGGTGATGTTGGCGTTGTTGAGGCAGTTGGCGGCGCGGACGGAGAGTTCGATCTCGTTGACCGACATGTTGAGGAGCTTGCGGAGCTTGTTCTGCTCCTCGCTGACCTCGGACTGCTGGTTCTCGAACTCGTAGGACTCTTCGCTGACGCGGTCGAAGACATCGAGGTGATGCTTCAGGATGGAGGCGGACTGCTTGAGCGCGTCGTCCGGCGTGATCCGGCCGTCCGTCCAAATCTCGAGGATGAGCTTGTCGTAGTCGGTGATCTGGCCGACGCGCGTGGCCTCGACGGCGTATTTGACGAGGCGGACCGGGGAGAAGAGCGAGTCAATCGGGATGACACCGATGGCCTGCTCCTCTTTCTTGTTGGCCTCGCCGGGATAGTAGCCGCGGCCGGTCTTGATCTCGATCTCGGCTTCGAAGGTCTTCTTCGAGTCGAGGGTGCAGATGACCTGGTCGGGGTTGATGACGGTGATGTTGGCGTCGGCTTGGATGTCGGCGGCGGTGACGGCGCCGGCCTTGGTGGCCTTGATCTGGAGGGTGATCGGCTCGCGCTTCGTGGAAACGATGAGGATCTTCTTCAGGTTAAGGACGATGTCGGTGACATCCTCGACGACGCCGTCGATGGACTGGAACTCGTGGTTCACGCCGTCGATCTTGATCGACGAGATCGCGGCGCCCTCGATGGAGGAGAGCAGCACGCGACGCAGGGAGTTGCCGACCGTGTGCCCGTAGCCGGCTTCGAAGGGCTCGGCGATGAACTTGGCGTAGGTGGGCGTGGCGCCTTCCTCGACCTTGGTGAGTTTGCTGGGCAGTTCGAACTTTCCGAGACGTTTTGGCATGGCAGACTCTGAAGTTGGGAGTTGAGGGATGGGAAGGAGCTGAAATCAGAAGCGCGAGTAAAACTCGACGATCAGCTGCTCATTGATGTCCTGCGTCATCTCTTCGCGCGTGGGCAGACGCACGACGGTGGCCTTGAACGTTTCCGCGTTCATGGTGAGCCAGCCGGGGACGTTGCGGATGCGATTCTCCTCGAGGTTGCGCGTGGCGACCTGGCGGGAGGCGGGGGTGTTCTTGACCTCGATCTCGTCGCCGGGCTGCACGTTGTAGCTGGCGATGTCGACCTTGTGGCCGTTGACGCGGATGTGGCCGTGGTTGACGAACTGGCGGGCCGCGGCGCGGCTCTTGGCGAGGCCGAGGAGGTAGACGGTGCTGTCGAGACGGGTCTCGAGGAGCTGGAGGAAACGCTCGCCGGTGACGCCGCGCTCACGCTTGGCGATCTCGAAGACGCGGCGGAACTGGCGCTCGAGCAGACCGTAGATGTAGCGGAGCTTCTGCTTTTCGTTCAGGCCGACGGCGTATTCGGAAACCTTGCGGCGGAGTTTGGGACCGTGCTGGCCGGGCGGGTAGCCGCGGCGTTCGAGGGCCTTGCCGGAGCCGAGGAGGTGTTGTCCGAAGCGGCGGCTGATGCGAGTGGTGGGGCCGGTGTAACGAGCCATGATGGAGTCCTGATTTTAAATTTGAGATTTGAAATCTGAGAATGCGCGGAGCGCCTCAGACGCGACGGCGTTTGCGCGGGCGGCAGCCGTTGTGCGGGATCGGGGTGACGTCGACGATGGAGACGATCTCGAGGCCGATGGCCTGGAGGGCGCGGATCGCGGAATCGCGGCCGAGACCGGGACCGGAAACGCGGATCACAACGTCCTTGAGGCCGTGGGCCATGGCGTTGCGGGCGGCGTCCTGCGCGACGACTTGGGCGGCGTAGGCGGTGGACTTGCGGGAACCGCGGAAGTTGCACTTGCCGGCCGAGGACCAGGCGATGACGGCACCCTTCTGGTCGGTGATCGAGACGATCGTGTTGTTGAAGGAGGCGAGGACGTTGGCGACGCCGGAGGTGACGTTCTTGGAGCCCTTGGCCTTGCGGACCTTGATTACGCCAAGCTCTTCCTTGAGGAGTTCCTCGGCCGTGGGCTGGCGGGCGACGCCATGCACCATTTCGACGGGCTTTTGTTCGCCGGCGGGAGCCGCGGGAGCGGCAGCGCCTTCGGCCGCGGGAGCAGCGGCGCCGTCGGCGGGCTTGGCGGCCTTGTCAGCGGGGGCCTTGGGAGCCTTGGCCTTCTTCTCGGCAGGAGCGGCAGCGGGCGCGCCGTCGGCGGCGGGCTTGGCGGGTTTCTCTTTCTTCGGAGCGGACTTTTCTTCGGCCATGGGAGTGAGGGATTAGACTTCTTTCGCCTTGGTGACGCCAACGGTCTTGCGCGGGCCCTTGCGGGTGCGGGCGTTGGTGCTCGTGCGCTGACCGCGCACCGGGAGGCTGCGACGGTGGCGGATGCCGCGGTAGCAGTTGATCGCCTGGAGGCGCTTCAAGTTGCCGGCGATCTCGCGGCGCAGGTCACCCTCGAGCACCCATTTGTGCTCGGTGATGAGATTCAGGATCTTGTTCATCTGCTCTTCGGTGAGGTCCTGCGCCCGCATGTCGGGGTTGAGGCCCGCTTCCTTGACGAGCTGGTCGGCCCGGGTGGGCCCGATGCCGTTGATGTAACGGAGGGAATACGCGACTTTCTTCTTCGCGGGAATTTCTACGCCGAGGAGACGAGGCATGGTGGTGTTCTAGTTGAGAGTTTGGTGTTGAGAGAAACATAGCCGCGGGAAGCGGCGGAAAGTGAGAAAGGGGAAATCTGCGCTAAACCTGAGTGGAGACTGACCGCGGCACCGTGAGAACCTCGGGGCCGCGCTCGGTGGTGAGCACGGTGTGTTCAAAGTGGGCGGAGGCGGAACCGTCAGCGGTCACGATCGTCCAGCCGTCGGAGAGCGTCTTCGTCTTGTAGAGGCCGGCATTAACCATCGGCTCGATCGCCAAGGTCATGCCGGGCTTGATCCGGTCGCCGGTGCCGCGTTTGCCGAAGTTGGGGATTTCGGGCGGCTCGTGCATCGCGACGCCGACGCCGTGGCCGACCATATCGCGAACGACACTGAAACCGTTGGATTCGACGTAGTGCTGGATCGCATGGGAGATGTCGCCGATGCGATTGCCGACGACGGCTTGCTTGACGCCGAGATCGAGAGCTTCGCGGGAAATGCGAAGGAGCTTTTGGTTGGTCGCCGAGATCGTGCCGACCGGAACGGTGCAGGCATTGTCGCCGATGTAGCCGTCGTGCCAGACGACGATATCGAGGGAGACAATATCGCCGTCGCGGAGAACGCGGCGAAAGGACGGTATACCGTGGACCACCTCGTCGTTGACCGAGATGCAGGTATGGGCGGGATAACGGCGGCCGCTGTGTTGGTAGCCGTGACAGGCGCTGCGCGCGCCAAGTCGGGTGATCCAAGTGCGACCCGCTTCTTCCAAGTCTTGCGTCGTGATGCCGGGCCGCACGAGGGGCTTGAGTTGTTCAAGCACCGTCGCGGCGATGGCACACGCCTCGCGCATCTTGGCGATTCCCTCCTTGTTCTTGATGGGAATCGTCATGGGGACGCGAGGAGGCTCGGCTCCGTGAGGAGACCGAGCGTGCGATAGTGAGTGACGATGGCCGGAGCCGAGCCCGGGCCGGCGAGGACGCCGGTGAGGGCTTCGTCGCGGGCATCGAGCCATTCGTCGAGCACCATGGCTTGGAGCAGCGTAGCCGGGAAGTCCGTGAGGACAAAACCCGCATCAGGTTTGCGCGCGAAGAACCAGCGGCGCAGGAGCGCCAGACGGTTGGCTTCTTCCGCCGCGGCCGAAGCCGGGCGGCGCGAAATCTCCGGCCCTTTCAGGCGGTGAGGAGAGACGTGCTCAAGATTCAAAGAACGGGCCCGGGCCATCAGGTTTTCCGAGTGAAAATCCGACGAACCGAGGAGAAGGAACTTGGCATTGGCGGGAGCGCCGGCAGCCACGAAGGGGTCGGTGATGCCGGTCGCAGCCACCGGAGTAAAGAACTTATTTGATAAAGGCCTTGTAAGCCCAAATCGATGTGCCGAGGACGAGCAACAGCAGCATCGGAATCGCGATTTTCATCACGGCTTCCTGGCTGAGAGCCTCGCCGGCCGCACCCTGTTGGGGGTTGGCGCTGCGGGCGCGGATACGGCCCTTCTTCAGGAAACCGTCGTAGTGGCGCTGCAGGAGGAAAGTCTCGATCTGGCGCATCGTGTCGAGAATGACGCCGACGGTAATCAACATGCCGGTGCCGCCGAAGAAGTAGGCGATGCGGGTCGGGACGTTGAGCTCGAAAAGGAGCACGTCGGGCATGATCGCGATGACCGTGAGGAAGATCGCGCCGGCGAGGGTGAGCCGGGTCATGATGAAATCGAGGAACTGAGCGGTGGGTTCGCCGGGGCGAACACCGGGGATGTAACCGCCGTATTTCTTCAGGTCGTCGGCGATCTGGATGGGTTTGAACATCACGGACACCCAGAAGTAGGAGAAGAAGAGGATGAGGGTGGTGTTGAGCGCGTAGTAGGTCCAGTGGCCGCGCAGCAGGTTGTTCGAAAACTCGGTGAGGAACTTCAGTTGGAAGTGGGCGCCGACCCAAGAGAAGATCTGCTGGGGGAAGAGAAGAATCGCGCTGGCGAAGATCACGGGCATGACACCCGAGTAATTGACCTTGAGGGGGAGAAACGAACTCTGGCCGCCCATCACCTTATTGCCGACCACACGCTTCGCATACTGGACCGGAATTTTCCGCTGGCCCTGGACGACGGCGATGATGCCCATCGTGACAACGACGAAGAGGGCAACCATGACGACGGCCTGCGGCAGGCCGAGGCTCGGGCCGGTGCCGACGGGTTTGAAGAACAGGCTGTAGGTCTGCGCCGCGGCGCCGGGGATGTCGGCGAGAATACCAACCGTGATCAGCAGCGAGACGCCGTTGCCGATGCCCCGCTGGGTGATCTGCTCGCCAAGCCACATGAGCAGCATGGTGCCCGCGGTCATGAAGATCACGGACGTGAAGATGAAGCTCCACTTGTCGATGATCACGATCGGGCCGTAGGTGGCGACGTCGTAACCCGGGAAGAGTTGGCCGGGGTTCTGCAGCGCGAGGATGAGAAGCGTGCCTTGGATCAAGCAGATCAGCACCGTGGCGTAGCGGGTATACTGCGTGAGCTTCTGGCGACCGACGTCGCCTTCCTGCTGCAAGCGGCTGAGGGCCGGCACGACGGCGGTCATCAGCTGGAAGATGATCGAAGCGCTGATGTAGGGCATGATGCCCAGCGCGGCGATGGCGCCCTTGGTCAGCGCGCCACCCGTGAACATGTTGTAGAGACCGATCAGATTGCCGGCGCCGCTCGACGCCTGCTCGGCGAAGAACTTCTGGAGCGGGTGCGGATCAATGCCCGGGAGCGGGATGATCGACGCGACACGCGAGACGAAGAGGAGCGACAGCGTGTAGAAGATGCGGGAGCGCAGCTCCGGGATCTTCAAGGAATTCGTGAAGGCGGAAAACACGGGTGAGTCGAAAGGTTGAGCGCGGGAGGCGAGTGGACGAACGGGGGCGCGTCAAGGGACGACGCGCCCCGGAGCGCGGGAGATCAGGCGACGATCGCCTGGCCGCCGGCTTTCTCGATCTTGGCCTTGGCCGATTCGGAGAATTTCGCGGCGGTGACCTTCAGGGCGCGGGTGATTTCGCCGTCGCCGAGGACCTTGACCGCGCTGGTGTCGGCGCGGAGCAGGCCGTTGGCCGCCAACACGGAGGCATTGACCTCGGTGACACCGGCGTCGAGGCCCGCCAAGTCGCCGACGTTGACGACGGCGATCTCGATGCGGTGGTTGTAATTGTTGAAGCCGCGGTGCGGGAGCTTACGGTAGAGGGGCATCTGGCCGCCTTCGAAACCGGGGCGGATGGAGCCGCCGGAGCGGGCCGTCTGGCCCTTGCCGCCCTTGCCGCTGGTCTTGCCGTGGCCGCCGCCTTCGCCGCAGCCGACGCGCTTCTTGCGGTGCACGGCACCTTTAACGTTCTTAAGTTCGTGGAGTTTCATGGTCGTTTCCTAAATGGGTCGCCCCACTTCGCGACACGCGAAGTGGGACTCGGAGGTTGGGAGAGGAGGACGCCGACTCAGCTCGTCTTGCGGACGGCGCTGATGTTCTCGGCGAGCCGGAGCTGGAGGAGGCCGTTGAGGGTGGCGTGGACGACAGCGATGTGGTTCGAGGACCCCATCGACTTCGTGAGGATGTTCTTCACGCCGGCCGCTTCGAGGACGGCGCGCACACCGCCGCCGGCGATGAGGCCGGTGCCGGGGGACGCGGGGCGCAGGAGAACCTTGCCACCGTCATATTGGCCGAACACGTCGTGCGGGATCGTGTCGCCCTTGAGCTTCACGTTGACGAGGTGTTTGTGCGCGTTGGCCGTCCCCTTCTTGATGGCGTCGGGAACTTCGTTGGCCTTGCCGTAGCCGATGCCGACCTTGCCCTTGCCGTCGCCGACAACGGCGAGAGCGGCGAAGGAGAAACGACGGCCACCCTTCACGACTTTGGCGCAGCGGTTGATGAAGACGACCTTCTCGATCATCGACGGGCCGTCGCCCTCGGGCTTCTGGTCACGGTTGTCGCGACGGGGGCCGCGGTTGCCACCGGGGCCGCGATTGCCGCCTTGGCCGCGGAAGCCGCCCTGGCCGCGCGGGGCACGCTGCTCGCGGACCTCGGGTGCGGCTGCGGGGGCAGCGGCTTCGGAGGCGACGGGCGTGACGGATTCCGGAGCGGAAGTGGGTTCGGTGCTCATGCTGGTTAGAATTGGAGGCCACCTTCGCGCGCGGCGTCGGCGAATTGTTTGACTTTGCCGTGGTAGGGAGCGCCGGAGCGATCGAACACGACGGAGGTGATGCCGGCGGCCTTGGCCTTGGCGGCGAAGGCGACGCCGAGGGTCTTGGCGCTGGCGATGTTGGCCTTGAGCTTCTGCTTGCGCAGCTCGGGATCGAGGCTGGAGAGGAAGACGAGGGTGGTGCCGGCGTCGTCGTTGATCGCCTGGGCGTAGAGGTGCTTCGCGGTGAAGCGCACGGCGAGGCGGGGACGCGCGGCGGAGCCGGTGACCTTCTTGCGGATGCGCCAGCGGCGATTCTGGAGGAGACGGGCTTTGGTGACGGTTTTGGTGCTCATGGGTGTGCTCCTTAGGCGACGGTCTTGCCTTCCTTGCGGCGAACACGCTCGCCGACGATGCGCACGCCCTTGCCCTT
>JBILLY010000896.1:0-2682 GCA_044375835.1 Opitutaceae bacterium | reverse complement strand
TGAGCAGGCTGATCTTCGTCGCCGGCGTGAGCCGCCACTCGAAGACCGGGGCGACAAAGGTCCGCTCGAGATCCTTGAAGTCGCGGTTGTATTCGAGATTCCGGTAGGCCGCATTGACCCGATACAGGAGCTTTTTGTCGCCGGTGATCGGGCCGGTCACGTCCGCGGTGAAGTGGTAGTTCGCGTAGTCGCCGATCGTGAGCGAGACTTGCTGCCACTGGGTCGTGCGCGGCGTCTTTGAGATTCGGTTGATGATGCCGCCGAGTCCCTTGGGGTTGCCGTAGAGATTGGAGGAGGGGCCCTTGATGATCTCCAATTGCTGCACATGCACGAAGTCGCCGCCGCCCCACTCGACGACGTCGCGGAAGCCGTCGAGGTAGGATTCCTGAACCGCGAAACCGCGAATGGAGAAAGTATCCTGATTGCGCGTGGCGCCTGAGATTGTGCCGCCGACGAGCGGCATCACGTCGGCGAGATCGACCGCTCCGATATCCTTCAGGAACTGGCCGCTCATGATCGAAATCGTCTGCGGAATATCCTTCAGCTTCTGTTTGAAGCGTGACGCCGAAGCGCTCTCGGTCGCAGCATAGCCGTCGTCCGCATCGGTCGAAATGACGAACGGACTGAGCACAATGGCTTCTTCACCAGTTTTCACCGGCGCCGCCGGCGGCGTCGGGGCCGTCTGGCCGAACGAGCGGGCCGCGAACGCGGCCAGCAGCACGGCGCACGAAGCGCGCCGCAAGGAGCGTGAGGAGGGGAGCATGGGGAGGTCGGGGTTCTGCGGGTTTGGCGGGCCCCGGCGCGAGGCAGGCGGCCCGGTCCATGAAAGATCATGAACTTTATCCTTGTTCCATTAGTGAAACAGTGTTCCATTAGTCAAGCACCGAAATGAAGTCCTCCAAGTCCTCTGTCCCGGAAACCGAGTCCCAGGTGCCCGCCCTCGACCGCGCGCTCTCGATTCTCGAACTGCTGGCCGCGCGTCCCGAAGGGATGCGCATGCGCGAGATTGCCGAGAAGCTCGAGTTGCCCGCGAACAGCGTGTTCCGCATCACCGCCACCCTCGAGGAGCGCGGCTACCTGCTCCGCGAAGGGGAGGACATGCGCTACACGCTCAGCCGGAAGCTCCTCTCGCTCGGCTACGCGGCCGTCGGCGAGGACAAGCTCGTCGAACATGCCCTCGACGTGATGCAACTCCTGCGCGACGAGACGCAGGAGACCGTGCTGATCGGCGTGCGCGCCGACACGCAGGGGATCGTGCTCGAGCAGGTGGCGGCCACGCAGCCCGTGAAGTTCCTCGTCGACCCGGGCACGCATTTCCCGCTGCACACGTCGGCGCCCGGCAAGGTGTTCGTCGCCTTCCTGCCCGAAGCGGAGCGCGAGGCCGTGTTGCGGCGCATGAAGTTCACCCGCTACAACGAGCGCACGCTCGATTCGCGCGCGAAGTTCGAGGCCGAACTCGGCAGCGTGAAGGAACTCGGCTACGGCCTCGACCGCGCCGAGCAGATCGAGGGTCTGCATTGCGTCGGGGCGCCGATCTTCAACCACCGCGGCCACCCGATCGCCGCGATTTGGGTCACCGGTCCCAGTTTCCGTTTTCCCGCTTCCGACCTGCCGCGCATCGGCGTGAAGGTGGTCGCCGCGGCCGAACGCATCTCGCGCCGCTTCGGTTACAACCTGCTCTGAGCCCCCTCTTCCTGCCCTATGTCCCAATCCCTGACAGGCAAAGTTGCCCTCGTGACCGGCGGCGCCAAAGGCTTCGGCCTCGGCATCGCCCAAGCGCTCGCCCGCGCCGGCGCCCGGGTGTGGATCACCGGCCGCGACCGCGCGGCGCTCGATCTTGCCGCGAAAGACTCCGGCTTGGTCCCCCTCCAGGCCGACGCCACTTCCCCTTCCGACTGGGACCGCGTCGTCGCGGCCGTCGTGCAGGCGGCCGGCCGGATCGACATCCTCGTCAACAACGCCGGCGGCGGCGTGAAGATCGCCACCGCCGAGGAACAAACGGACGAGGCCGTCGCCGCCGCCATCGCGCTCAACCTCAACAGCGCCATCTACGGCTGCCGGCGCGTCGCTCCGCTCATGCGGCGGCAGGGCTCCGGCATCATCGTCAACATTTCGAGCGTCGCCGGCCACCACGCCTGGCCCGCGTGGGGCGTTTACGGCGCGGCCAAGGCCGGGCTGAACCATTTTTCCAAGTCGCTCTACCTTGAACTCCGTCCGCACGGTGTCCGCGTTACCACGATCACTCCGTCCTGGGGCGCGACGACGTTCACCGACGCCGCCGGCCTCGGTCCGCGCGACGCCGAGACGCTCGCGAAGTGCATCAAGCCCGAGGAAATCGGCCGACTGGTCGCCGAGGTCTGCGCCCTTCCGTCCCACCTTTGCGTCCAGGAAACGATCCTCTGGCCGATGGTGCAGGAAGTGAATCCGCTCTGATTCCCCGCTCCGCTCGCCGCCATGCCCGTGTTGCAATTCGACCTCGTGGTCGTCGGGGCCGGCTCCGGCGGCTTCGGCGCCGCGCTCGCCGCCGCCCGTCTGGGGGCGAGGGTCCTGCTGGTCGAGAAATCCGATTCCCTCGGCGGCAACGCGGCGCGCGGCGGTGTCAACAACTGGGAGCCGGGCGTGGGCGGCACGGGCATTCCTTTCGATCTCTACAAGCGTCTGAAAAAAACGCCGCAGGCCGTC
>JBILLY010000893.1:0-2686 GCA_044375835.1 Opitutaceae bacterium | reverse complement strand
CCGTGCGCAAGCTGCTCTTCGACACGCCGACCTCCACCGGCAAGCCGATCGCGACCGAGTGGCGCAACGAGTGGGCCTTCCAAGTCCCGCTCAACGTCGGCGCGATCCCCAACATCGGCAGCCGCACCGACGTGAACATGCTCTCGAATGCTTTCCAGGCCAACGCCCTCAATCGCTATAACACCGCCGCCTCGGGTGACGGTGCGCCGGTGCAGGAGCTTCGCCAATGGCGCGCGAATGTCGTCGCCAACTACGAGTTCCAGGGCGAGCGCCTCAAGGGTTTCGGCGTCGGCACGGGCCTGCGCTGGCTCGACAAAGCCGCGATCGGCTACCCGGTGATCTCGCTCCGCGCGGATCTCACGCCGGTGCCGGCGGGCGGCCCCGCGCTGCCGAGCGACATCCGGGTGTCGGATGTGCGCAACCCGTTCTTTGGCCCCGACGAGATGCGCTACGATGGCTGGGTTTCCTACCAGAGGAAAATCCTGAAGGGCAAAGTCGGCCTCCGGCTCCAGCTCAACGTGCGGAATATCTTCACGCAGGACGAACTCGTCCCCGTCGTGATCAACCCCGATGGCAAGAACGCCGTCTACTCGATCGCCGAGGGCCGGAAGATCACGTTCTCGACGCGCTTCTCGTTCTGAGCGCGCGGCGGGGAGCCACTCGGTGAAGTCCGGGCCGGGAAACCCCCGGCTGCGGGCGATCGAGCCGCCCATTCACCCGGAGCATCGCAAGCCGAGCGGTGGGCGGCGACCTCCGGGCGCCGCCCGGACGCGTCCGCGCGGAAAACGCGCACGGAGCAAGGTCGCGTTCCCGCTCAGCCATCCGCCCCGGTCCGGCCCAACGCGCACGCCGCGAGGCGCCCGTGCAGCGCCCCACAAAAACGTGACGTCCGACGGTTCAATGCAGCCCGCCGCGTGAGCGGCAGGACCGTTTTCCACTCCATCCCCCGTCGATCCCCGCGCTCACGCGCAGCGTTACGACGGCCATGCGCGCGGCCTGGCCTGCCGGAATACCCGCGGATCGTGGCACTTGGCTGCCCCGGGCAGGAATTCGCCCGCCACGACCTCCGCCCGGCGGAGAACCTGCGATCCCAGGCCGGGGGGACGCTGCCCCGAGCCGGCCGCCGGACAGTCGGGCCGCGTAGTTCCACGCGCCCCCGAGATCGGCGTTGCCATCCGTCGGCTCCGTCCAATGTTCCGCGCCGAGCATCGGTGTCGTGCAGCGAACTCGACCCCGCGCTCCGTGTGCCGCTCGCCGGTGCCCGTAACCCCGCCGACACCACAACCACCCCCTCCGCTCCCCGACCGTGCCGTCGCTTCTGCGCACCGTCCGTGCCTTGCCGTCCTCCGTCGCCTCTCCGGCGACGCTGTGGCGGCTCTGCGCGCTCACGGTCGCGGTCACGCTCTTCGTCGTCGTGCGCTCGGTCGCCTACGATATCGCCGCCGTGGCCGCCTACGCCGCCTACGTCGGCCTCTACGTCCTGTTTCCCGGCATCATCGTCACCGCTTGGCTCGGCGGCCGCACCTTGCCGCCGGTCGCGCTCGTGGCGCTCGCTCTGCCCACCGGCTTCGCGCTCGAAATCTACACCTATCTCGGACTTGCCGCCCTCGGGGCCAAACCGCTCTTCGCTTGGTCGCCGCTGCTTTGGTTGGCCGTGGCCGTCGCCGCCCGGGCCGCGGGCGCCGCCCGTCCGTGGCGGATCCGCGTCTCGGCCCACCACGCCGGCCCCGCCTTCGTGCTCGCCTTCGCCGTGCTCGGCACCGCCGTCATGGCCGCGAGCCAGATGTTCGCCGAGTCGCCGCTCGCCGAGGGCCTGCCCACCCGCGCCATCTTCCACGATTGGGTCTACCTCGTCAGCCGGGCGGCCGTGATCAAAAACAACTGGCCGCTCGACGATCCCAGCCTCTCCGGCACGCCGCTCCAGTATCACTACTTCATGATGGTCCACGCCGCCGCGGCGTCGTCCACCGCCGGCGTCGAACTCTCCACCGTCATGCTGCGCCTCGTGTTCGTGCCGCTCGGCATCGCGCTCGTCGCCCAAGCCTACCTGCTCGGCCGCGCCGTCTCCCGCACGCCGTGGGGCGGCGTCCTCGCCGCGCTTCTCACCGTCGCCGTCAGCGAGCTGTCCTTCGCCCCGAGCTACGGCGAACCCATGTTCCTCGGCCTTTTCGTGCGATGGCTCTTCGTCAGCCCGACCTTCTTTTTCGGCATGATCTTCTGCGGCGCCCTGCTCTGGGTCGTCCGCCGCGCCGCCGCCCGCCCGTCGCTCTCCCTCCGCGACCTCGGCTGGCTCGCGCTGCTCGGCACCGCCGGCACCGGCGCCAAGGGCACCATGCTCCCCGTCGTCATCTGCGCCCTCGGCCTCTGGGCCCTGTGGCGCTGGTGGCGCGAACGCCGCCTGCCGCCTCGTCGTCCTCGGCACGTGCCTCGGCGTCGCTTTCGTCGTTGTCTATCTGCCCACCATGTCCGCGTGGCGCACCGGCGACGCGAAGTGGAACCCGTTCCACGTGCTCCAGCTCACCGCGTTCTGGAAAACCAACGCCGCCGCCTGGACCCAGGCCCTCGCCCACTACCTGCCCGCACCGCTCGCCACCCCGCTCGCGCAGTGCGCCGCCGCCGCCCTCGTCTTCGCCGGCACCTGCGGCGTCCGCCTGCTCGCGCTCCCCTACCTGGTTTGGGGCGATGT
>JBILLY010000890.1:0-2691 GCA_044375835.1 Opitutaceae bacterium | reverse complement strand
GACGGAGTTGTTGGTCGGCGCGTCGATGACGACGGTGGTGGTCGCCGGGGCGGGCGCCGGCGCGGCGGGCGGGATCACTTTGATGAAGGAACCGACCTGGGAGTAGTCGACATAGGGCTCGGCGATATCCTGCCAGGGATTGGTGAAGCTGCCCTTCCAGTTGTCGTGGATGATCGCCCACGTCGAACTCGTGACCGTGCCGACACGACCCGAGAAATAACCAACGCCGCACACGGCATGCCCGCCGTAGTTGTCGTCGGTGATATTCGTTTGGCGGTAATTCGCGAGGTTGAGCTGCACGGGCCGGCCCGCGTTGATTTCGGACGTATATTGGGCAAACGACATGTCGGTCGACGTCACCTCGCGGAAGCGGCCGCGCGCGTGCAGCGCAAACGTGTAACCGCCGATGCCGCGCTCCTGCACATAGGTGCGCGTGCCGCTCAGCTGCTTGTGATCATAGGTGCCGTCGGTGGTCCACTCCATCAGCGTGCGGAGCCGCAGGCGCAGGCCGTTGAGGTCGGCTTCGTTGACGAGCGTCGGGAAACCGTTGGCATCGTGGTAGAGGAGAATGTCCATCATACTCACGATGCCGCAGTCGGGCACTTGGCCTTGGTTGAGGTAGGGGACGCGCGGAATGTAGCGGGTGAAGCCGTATTGCGGCGTCGCGGCGACGGGCCGCGCGTGCTCCTGCGTGCGGACGCCGCCGCGGTCGACGTCGGACCAGGCGGCGGCGATGTAGGCGGCGGCCTCGGCGGCGACGGGCGGGCGGCGCGCGGAGAGCACGGCGACATCGGCGCGGGTGAGTTCCGCGCGGTCGCGCACGGAGGCGAAAGTCTGCTCCTCGGCGCCGTCGGTGCGCGGCACCCAGAGGTCGAAGGGGCCTTCCCAGCGCAGGTCGGACCAGTCGGGTTTGGCGTCGGCGCGCCGGTAGTCGGCCATGCCCGCGCGGGCGCGCGCGAGAAACTCCGGGTCGCTGTGCCAGGGCAGGCCGCGCCAGTGCATCACCAGCGGCGGCAGCGCGCGCGTGGCGGCGGCGACGACGGTGTAGGGCGTGTCGCTGGCGTCGGAGCGGTATTCGAGCACCCAGACGACGGGGGCGTCGTCGAGATTCCGATACAGCTTCGCGTCGGCGAGATACGGCGCGGGCAGGCGCTCCGCGACGAGGTCGGCGGCGAGAGCCTTGGCGGTGCCGAGCGGCACCTCGGGCTTGCCCGGCGTGACGGCCACGGCGGGGACGGCGAGCAGCGCGAGAAAGGCGAGGAGCAGCCGGAGCAGGGGAAACAGGGTCTTCATCGGGAAACAGGCGGGCGGGGATCAGGGGACGAGCAGCCAGGGCTGGGGCGAAACGGCCTGCGCCGCCGGCGTGCCGAGCGGCAGGGCAAAGCCGGGGGTGCGCGCGTCGTAGGCTTCGAGCCAGCGCCGGCCGCCGTCTTGGCGGGCGACAAACAGGTGGCGGCCGTCGGCACTCCATTCGGCGGCGGTGACCCCGAGCACGACGGTGGGCAGGCCGGGCCATGCCGGACCGATCCAGCGAAACGCCGCCTCGCGACGCCGCAGCGCCGCCGCATCCGCGCCCGTGACGACGCCGATGTGCCGGCCGTCGGGCGAGACGCGGAGCGTGCGGGGCTGGAAAAATCCTTCGGCCAGCACGCGCGGTTCGGCGCCGCTGCCGGCGAGCCGCAGCAGCCGGCCCGGCGCATCCCCGTCGCGCGACTCGACGACGAGCACCTCGGCCGAGCCGGGCACGGCGACCGCGTCCGAGAGGTCCGTGCCCGCCGGCGCGCGATGCAGGGTGACGACGGTGCCGTCGGGCGCGGCGAGCACGGCAAGTTCGCGCGTCTCGCCGCGCCGCAGCACCACGGCGAGGCGGCGACTGTCGAGCCAGCGCGGCTCGCCCGCGGAGGCGCCGGCCGGCAGCACCGGCGTCACGGGCAACCAATTCGGCGCGCGTGCCACCCAGAGTTGCCGCTGGGGCGCGCCGGCGATCCACGCGATCGCGGTGCCGTCGGCGGCCAACGAAAAATCCCAGGCCCACTCGGCGGCGAGACGGCGGCCGGCTTCCGGCGTTTCGGCGCCCAGTTTCCAGAGGCGGAGTTCCGCGGACCCGCGGCCTTCGGCGCCGAGAGTGGCGGCGGCGAGGCCGGCGGCGGGCGCGGTCTGGAGGTTGCCGAGGGAGCCGGGCAGCCCGAGCGGGCGCGGCGCGGCGCCGGCCACGAGCGGCTGCACGAACCAGGTCCGCGTCTCGGCGCCGGCATCGGCAAAGACGACCGCTGCGGCGGGCGCGGGACGCTCGGCCGGAGATTGGCAACCGGCGGCAGCGACGGCGGCGGCGAGCAGGGCGGCGGGGGTGCGGAGAGCGGGCATGGAATTGACCTGAAGCGAGCGGTGACCGTCGGCGAGACGATAACAGCGCGCGACCCGCCTCCACGCAGGAAGAAAGGCTTTTCCGCCGGGAGATCTTCCCGCCGGACCTCGCCGTCAACCGCGCTCCGTCCTCAGCCGCGCGGACCGGAGCTGCGGGCGCGGCGCCACGCGGCCGCACCGAGCGCGAGGAGCGCGGCCGCGGAGCCGACGGCGGCCGGCTCGGGGATCGCGGTCGCGGTGAAGCCGAGCGAATCGAAGCTCATGCGGAAATCGACCGTGCCGAGGCCGCCGCCGCCGAGGCTCCAGCTCACGATCTGGCTCGGACCG
>JBILLY010000891.1:0-2691 GCA_044375835.1 Opitutaceae bacterium | reverse complement strand
GCGATCTCGCGTTCCTGCTCGGCGAGTTGCTGGTCGAGGACGGTGATGCGCGTCTTCTTCACCTCGACCCGCGGCAGGACGGTGGCGGGGGCGGCGGGGGCGTTCCTGGCCGCGGGTTGGGCGGCGGCAGCTGCAGCGGCGGACGCGGGCGGGGTCGCGGGGCCGGGGGCCGGGTCGATCTTGGTGGCGGCAGGTGCGCTGGACGAAGCGGCGGTAGCGGCAGGCCCGGTCTCCGAGGGCACGGGGGCGGCGGCGGATTTGGCGGCCGGCTTGGCGGCGGGACGCGGGGCAGCCTTTTTCGCATCTTCGGCCATGCGGGCGCGGAGGGCTTCGCGGGCGGAGGTGCGCGGCGGCTCGGGTTCGTCGGCCGCGCGGAGGACGGGGGCGAGCGAGGCGGCGGCGAGCACGGCGGCGAGGAGGCGGGCGGACATGGCGAAGAAGCGAAGACGCTAGGCGGGCGGGCGGGTGAGTCGAGGGCGCAAACGAAAAGGGCCGGTCTGGAGAGACCGGCCCGGAGGGGAGAAGTTACGCGGTGCGCGCGCGACTCAGAGGCCCTTGATCTTGCCGCCGTAGATGGCGCTGGCGCCGAGCTCTTCCTCGATGCGGAGGAGTTGGTTGTATTTGGCGACGCGATCGGTGCGGCAGAGCGAGCCGGTCTTGATCTGGCCGGCGTTGGTCGCGACGGCGATGTCGGCGATGGTGACGTCCTCGGTCTCGCCGGAGCGGTGGGAGATGACGGCGGTGTAGTCGGCTTCTTTGGCCATCTCGACGGCGTCGAAGGTCTCGGTGAGGGAGCCGATCTGGTTCACCTTCACGAGGATCGAGTTGGCGGTGCCGGTCTCGATGCCCTTCTTGAGGAAGGCGGTGTTGGTGACGAAGAGGTCGTCGCCGACGAGCTGGACGCGGTCGCCGATGGCGTCGGTGAGCTTCTTCCAGGTGGTCCAATCGCCTTCGGCGCAGCCGTCTTCGATGGAGATGATGGGATACTTCGAGGTGAGCTTCTTGTAGAACTCGACCATGTCGTCGCCGGAGAGGATCTGGCCGGAGGACTTCTTGAAGACGTAGTGGTTCTTCTCCTTCACGTAGAACTCGGAGGCGGCGACATCGAGGGCGAGGTGGATGTCCTTGCCGAGCTTGTAGCCGGCGTTCTTCACGGCGAGGGCGATGGCGTCGAGGGCCGCTTCGGCGGACTCGAGTTTGGGGGCGAAGCCGCCTTCGTCGCCGACGGCGGTGGCGAGGCCCTTTTCCTTCAGCACCTTCTTCAGGGAGTGGAAAATCTCGCAGCCTGCGCGGAGGGCTTCGGAGAAGGTCTTGGCGCCGGTGGGCATCACCATGAATTCCTGGAAGTCGATGGGAGCATCGGAGTGGGCGCCGCCGTTCATGATGTTCATCATCGGAACGGGGAGGACCTTGGCGTTGGGGCCGCCGAGATACTTGTAGAGAGGCTGGCCGAGGGCGGCGGCGGCGGCGTGGGCGGTGGCGAGGGAGACGCCGAGGATGGCGTTGGCGCCGAGCTTGGCCTTGGTGGGGGTGCCGTCGAGGTTGAGCATCGCGCGGTCGATGCCGACTTGGTCGAGGGCGTCGGCGCCGATGAGGGCGGGGGCGATCTTCGCCTTCACGTTGGCGACGGCCTTCTGGGTGCCCTTGCCGAGGTAGCGCTTCTTGTCGCCGTCGCGGAGCTCGATAGCCTCGTGCTCGCCGGTGGAGGCGCCGGAGGGGACCGCGGCGCGGCCGAGCGCGCCGGAGGCGAGGCGAACGTCGACCTCGACGGTCGGATTGCCGCGGGAATCGATGATCTCGCGGGCGGTGATGGCGGTGATGGTGGTGTTCATGGCGGAGTGACGAGTGGCGAGTGAGGACTGACGAGCTGCGGACAAAATCGCCGCGGAGTGTGAAGCACGGCGTTTGCCGAGGGGAAGGCGAAAGTGTGCGCGACGGCGCGAGGCCACGGGGGTGGGGCGGGGCGGCGGAGGCCAGCTGCTTCCGGACTCGCCCGAGCGGTGGGCGATGCGGGCACAGGAGCGGGAACGGGACGCGGCGGGCGGGGCGCCGCGCGGCGTCACCAAGGCGCGCGCGAGCGGCCGAGGCGATGCAAGAAGCGGCGGATCGGTCCGATGACGCGCGGGCGCGACTCGGCGGGGATCTGGGTGTGGTGGCCGCGCTCCAGCGCGAGACCGGCGACGGACACGCCGTCGTAATTGCGGGTGGCGACGCGCTCGCGGGTGAGCAGGACGGGCGGAATCTGGTCGAGGTGGCCTTCCTGCGCGGCGGCGTGGAGCGGGGTGTCGCCGTTGTCGTTGCGGGTGAGCAGGAGATCCGCGGTGAGCTGGGCGGCGGGAATCTTGCCGAGCTGGCCGGTCTCGGCGGCGGCGTGGATGGCGGTGAACCCGGACTTGCTGGCGATGACGAGATTGTCGTGGGTGAGCAGATCGGCGGGGATTTGCTCGAGGTGGCCGGAGATGGCGGCGGCGTGAAAAACGGTGTCGCCGGCGCTGGTGGTTTCGCGGAGCGCCGCGGCGGTGAGCAGCGCGGCGGGAACCTGGCGGAGGTGGCCGTTGAAGGCGGCGACATGGAGGACGGACTCGCCGCCGAGGTTTTTGGCCAAGATCGAGTCGGCGGTGATGAAGCGGGCGGGGATGCGGTCGAGGGTGCCGTTTTCGGAGGCTTCGTGAAGGAGGGTATTGCCGACGT
>JBILLY010000892.1:0-2691 GCA_044375835.1 Opitutaceae bacterium | reverse complement strand
GCCGCCGAACTCGCCCTGCTCGAGCGCCTCGGCGCCGCCGGCCTGCACACCTCCGGCGTCCGCGACCGGAGCTACGTCCGCTCGATCTACTACCGCGAGCCCGGCGGGATCCTCTTCGAGATCGCGACCGATGTCCCCGGCTTCGCCACCGACGAATCCGCCGCCACGCTCGGCGCCGCGCTCAAGCTCCCCGCGCAGTTCGAGCCGCACCGCGCCGCCATCACCGCCGCCCTCCCCGTCCTCCGCCTCTCCACCTGACGCCACCCGGCACTGCTCCCCCGCAGGGCAGGTCTCCGACCTGCCCTTTTTCGTGCCCTCCACTCTCCCGCCTCCGCCGAAGCCCCCGACGAGATCCCGCCTGAACGCAGCCAGGATCCGACCGGGAAACCGCTCCCGCCCAAATCCCCCGCGTCGCCCCACGCCCCTCCCCTCCCCCATTGCTTCCACGCTCCCGCTTCGCCCCCGTTCCTTCCACCGCCCGCCTTCCGTGTATTCCGTGTGTTCCGTGGGCCACCTGCGTTTCCCCTCTGCTCCGTTCCTGCCCTGCTCCTTCGCCCCCGTTTCCCCGCCACTCCGTCCCCGCCCCGGTTTTCCCGTTTCCCACTTTCTCGATTTCCCCCTTTTCCCGTTTCCCGCTTCTCCCGCGCCCTCCGCCCCCCCCCCATTTCCGCAAGCAACATCGGCTGCTTCTGGTCGACCGCCGCCCCGCCACCGCGCAAAACCCTCCGCGTGCCCAGCGAGACCTACGACGCCCGCCTCAACCGCGCCATCGCCCTCATCGACCGCGAACTCGACCGCGACCTCTCCCTGCCGCGCCTCGCCCGCGCCGCCGGCATCTCCCCGTTTCATTTCCACCGTATCTTCTCCGCCCTCACGGGCGAAACCGTCCACGCCCTGACCACGCGCATGCGCCTCGAGCGGGCCCTCGCCCTCTCCCGGCGCGGACTCCGCCCCCAGTGGAAAGCCGTCGCCGCCGCCGTCGGCTACCGCTCGACCGATGTCTTCACCCGCGCCTTCAAGCGCCACTTCGGCTGCACCCCCTCCCGCTTCGACCTCGCCGCCTGGTGGCGCCAACGCCCCGACCGCGACGCCGCGCTCGGCGTCTCGCGCTACTTCCTCCGGCCCGCGCCGCCCCTGCCCGCCGACTTCCGCGTGGAGCTCGGCCATCGCCCCGCCGCCGACCTCCTCGTCTGCCGCGCCGTCGGCGGCTACCTCGCCCCCGCCAAGCTCGTCGCCGCCTACGAGCGCATGGCGCGCGCCGCGACCACGCTCGGCGTGCCGATGCCCGGCCACCTCGCGGGTGCCTCGCAGGACGACCCCGAAGTCACGCCACTCGCCCGCTGCCGCTACGACTTCACGCTCGAGGTCCCGCCCGGCACCCCGCCGCCCGCGGGCCTTTTCGCGGCCCGCCGTCCCGCCGGACGCTGGGCGATGACGCGCGTCGTGGGCGATCTTGCCGCGGTCGATCGCGGCTGGAATCTCCTCTACAAAAGCTGGCTGCCCGCCTCCGGCCTCGATCTGCGCGCTGCTCCCGCCGAGGAACTCTACCACCAAACACCCGCCGAGATCGGCTGGGAGCGGTTCGACGTCACGCTGGCCCTACCTCTGCAAAACTGAATGAAACCCTCGATTTACGCCGGCCTTGCGGTCGGCTGCGCCACCGCCACCTGGATGTTCGCCGAATACGCGCTCGGCCTCCACGCCGACCCCGCGGGCGCCGGCCGCTGGACCGGCTTTTTCGCCCTGATTTTCCCCGTGCTCGGCGCCCGCTGGGTCGCGGCCAAGTCCGCGTTGCGCGGTTGGGGCCACGCCTGCGGCGCGGGCCTTGTGTTCGGCCTGGTCGGCGGCCTCGTCGGCGGCGCCGCGATCTACCTCTATCACACGCAGGTCAATCCGGGCTTCCGCGTCGCCGGCCGTCCCGTCGACGCCGGCGCGCAGGCGCTGGCCGGCGCGCTCGGCGCGCTGATCCTCGGCACGATTTTAACGGTGACGTGGCACGCGATTCTCCGGAAAAGGAGAGATTCCCATGGCTGACGATTTCGAAACGGTGTTTACCCATCTCCGGCGCCTGATGCTCGACGCCGCCCCCGGCATGAAGGTGAACCAGGACAAACCCGGCGCGCTCGAACTGCGCACGCCGACGCTCGACCCGAAGACCAAGCAACCCGGCTGGTTCGGCACCGTGACGGTCAAAAAGACCTACGTGGCCTACCACCTGATGCCGCTCTACACGCAGCCCGCGCTCGCCGCCGACCTCTCCCCGGAGCTCACCAAGCGGAGACAAGGCAAGACCTGCTTCAACTTCACCCGCGTCGACGCGACCCTCTTCAAAGAGCTCGCCCGCCTGACCAAGACCTGCGCCGCCTCGCCCGGCGTCTGAGTCGAAGTCGTCTCCCTGCCGTCGGCGAAGTCCGTCGACGGGTGCGCCCGACCGGCCGCGTCGCTGCGGCACCGAGGGGCTGCCCGCCCCCGGGACCGCGCTGCGCACCGGTGCTCCGGCCAGCGGCCCGCCTACCTGAATTCCGGTAGTTTGCCGTCTCGCCCAGCCGTGCATCGCTGCGTGCACTTCCGAGTCGCCGCAGCAGGAGTCCCGAAAAGCCCACCCCAAACAAACTCCCGCCGAGACGCCGCGACGCAGAGAAAAGCATTCACCCGCCACCCTTCTTCTCTGCGCCTCAGCGCCTCCGCGCG
>JBILLY010000888.1:0-2700 GCA_044375835.1 Opitutaceae bacterium | reverse complement strand
GACCATGTTGCCGGCGAGCGCGGGGAGATTGCCGTCGGCGAGTCCCTGGAGGGCGTCGGCCATCGGGATGAGCGTGCCCATCAGGCCGAGCGACGGGCCGACGCGCACGGCGAGGCGGAGGCGGCCGAGGGAACGCCAGCGGCGGCGCTCGGCGGACTGGAGGAGTTCCTCGAGGCGGAGTTCCAGTTCGGCGCGCGGGGCGAGGCGCGCCGCGGCATCGAGTTCGGCGCGATCGCGATCGAGGGGGAAGTGGCGCCGGGCGCGGCGCTCCCACGCCTCGCGGGCAAACGTGCCGCAGGCGACAAGCATGGCGGCGACGAGGCCGAGCAGGCCGGCGAGCACGGGCCAGACGAGGACGCCGGCGATGGCGTGGAAGATTTCGCGGAGATGGTCGACGGAGTTCATCGGGGAGGCGGAAAGCGGTGAAGTGCCCGGGTCCTCAGAAGCTCCAGCGATACCGGGCGAAGACCGAACGGCCGTGGAACGGGAAGTCGTTCTTCTCGTAGTAGTATTTGTCGGCGACGTTATCGACCTGGAGCGAGAGCTCGTGGCGCGGACGGAGCCGCCAGCCGATGTCGGCGTCCCAGACGACGAAACCCGGATAGGTGAACAGGCCGCCGCGGCCGCCGGTGAAGATGAGCAGGCGGGAGTTGTCCTGGTCGATCAGGCCGCGGACGTGGCGGGCGACGACGCGGGCGCGGAAGCGGCGGTGGTCGTCGTAGGCGAGCGTGAGGTTGAGCTTGGTGCGGGCGATATTGCGGATGGGTGCGGGGCCGGCGGGGAGGACCTGTTCGCGCTCGTCGAACCAGGTGGCGCTGGCGGTGGCGACCCAGGTGCGGGCGGGCGCGGACCAGAAACGGCCGAGGTCGCTTTCGAGCACGGCCTCGAGGCCGGAGGCGGTGGCAGTGGAGGCGTTGACCCACACGGTCTCGCGGAAGGCGGGCGTGTTCACGGCGAAGACGGACTCGATCTTGTCGGAGACCGCGGTGCGGAACCACGTGAGGTCGGCGCCCCACGCGGCGGACTCGTAGCCGATGCCGACATCGAAGGTGCGGCTGGACTCGGGCTTGAGGTCGGGATTGCCGGCGCGGCGACGGCGTTGGCCGGCGACGACTTCGTCGGTCAGGCCGGCGAGTTGGTCGCCGAGGGGAGCGACGAAGCCGCGGCCGGCGCTGGCGTGGAGGCGGACGGGCGTGGCGGCGAGCGGTTTGAAGACGACGCCGGCGCGGGGATTGACGACGTCGAAGGAGGACGAGCCCTCGAACACGGCCGGCAGAAGCGGCGTGGCGCGGATGGTGTTGGTGGCTGCGTCGCGGCGGGCGCCGAGGTTCACGATCAGGCGGTCTTCGAGCCACTTCGCGGTGCCCTCGGCGAAGACGCCGACGGTCTCGCGGGCATCGTCGGGCGACGAGGGACGGATGCGGGTGCCGGCGGGGCCGTAGGTCTTGCCGTTGGTTTTGACGAGCTCGTAGTCGACGCCGTAGGTGAGCGTGTAGCGGCGCGAGAGCGTCCAGGCGTCCTGCAGCTGGGCGCCGCGGAAGGTGGTGGCGCGGATGCTGGCGCGGTAGGCGGGGGCGCCGGCGGTCTCGGCGCGGCGCACGGCGTATTCGCGTGTGCCGTGGACGAGGAGCTGGAGCGCGTGGTCGCCGAGGCGGCCGGCGACGCGGGTGTCGGCGCCGGTGACGGTGAAGTTGTTGGACGCTTGGCTGGCGGCGAGGTCGGATTCGGCGCCGGGCGACTCGATGTCGTGGCCGAAAAAGCCGTGGACGCGCACGTCGGCGCGCCACGCCGGGGCGAGTTGCCAGCCGAGGCGGCCGTAGACGGAGCGGTTGTTGAAGGCGGTGTTGGGGCGGACCACGCCGCCGCCCTGGCGGAAGGCGCCGATACGTTTTTCCTGCCGGCCGATCTCGAAGTCGTCGAACTGGCTGCGCTCGGTGTAGGCGAGATCGAAATCTAGGCCGCGGGCGAAGGCGCCGCCGAAGCGGGCTTCGGCGAGCAGCGTGCCGTGGCTGCCGCCGCCGAGCATGAGGCTGCCGGCGAGCGGGCCGCGGGACTCGCGGCTGATGAAGTTGACGACGCCGCCCATGGCGGAGGAGCCGTAGAGGGCGGAGGAGGAGCCTTTGAGCACCTCGACGCGGCCGACGCCGGCGGCGGGGAGATTGCCGAGGCTGGTGGTGCCGGAGGCGCGGCCGTCGACGAGGACGAGCACGCGTTGGTTGGTGCCGGAGAACTCGGGGCGGAAGCCGCGGAGGCCGATGCCGGCGAGGCCGCCGGGATATTCGATGAGATCGACCGAGGCGTTTTTATTCACGATGTCGGTGAGGAAGGTGCCGGGGGTGCGCTCGAGTTCGCGCGCGGTGACGACCTCGACGCGCGGCGCGATGTCGGCGATGGCCTGCTCGATGCGGCCCGCGGTGACGATGAGTTCGCCGAGGGCGACGGGCGAGTCGGCGGCGGGCGGCGGGACGGGTTTGGTTTGGGCGCCGGCGGCGAACGGCAGGAGCAAGGAAGCGAACGCGGCGACGCGGGGGAGGGACGGACGTATTCTCATGGAAAGGGCGGATGAAAAATCAGGCGGGCGGGAGTCGGGTGGCGCGAAGGTGCGCGGCGGTGAACGCGGCGAGGGCGGGAGCGAGGGCGGGGGAAAGGGAGACGGGCATGACGGTGCGAAGAGTGCGATGCGGTGGGAGGAGGCGGCGC
>JBILLY010000886.1:0-2702 GCA_044375835.1 Opitutaceae bacterium | reverse complement strand
CGAATCCGCGCCGTAAAAATCGTCCGCGTTGATCACCGCGAAATTGTCCGTCAACGCCCCGCGCGCGCACCACACCGCGTGCCCCGTGCCCCACGGCTTCTCGCGCCCCGCCGGCGGCGTGTGGCCCGGCGGCAGCGCGTCCAGCGCCTGGAACACGTAGTCGACCTCTATCTTCCCCGCGTAGCGCGCGCCGATCTTTTCCCGGAACAGCGCTTCGAATTCCCGCCGGATCACGAACACCACGCGCGTGAACCCCGCCCGCCGCGCGTCGAACACCGCGTAGTCCAGCACCGTCTCCCCGCAGGGCCCGACCGGGTCGATCTGTTTCAGTCCGCCGTAGCGGGAACCCATGCCGGCGGCGAGAACGACGAGAGAAAGCGACATAGCGCGCAGCCAAACCCGCCGCCCCGCTTCCGGTCAATCCGCGACCGGCGCGTTCCGTCGCCCGTCACCGCGGCACGCGGAAACCGATCTCCAATCGCGTGGTTTCCCGCCCGTGGTCCGCCCCCCGTCCGGTCCGGTTGCTGATCCGCAATTCCAGCTCCGTGCCGTTGCGCAAGCGCAGCAGCGACACCGCGTAGCTCTCGGCATTCCGCTCGACCGATTCGATCCGCTCGAACTCGCGCAGCGGTCGCAGCAGCAGGTTTCCCGGCTCCACCTCCCGCTGGCTCGGCCCGACCGAGCGCACCACAAACCGCGACATCACCACCGCGCCCTCGGCCGAGACCGTCGTCCCCGTCGGCGCCGCGCCCCCGCCCGCACGCTCGTCGGTTTCCATCGGCAGCGCCGCCGCCAGCACCGCCAGCTGCTCGTTCATGGCCGCGCGCGTTTTTTCCGATACGGGCGCGCGCGCCGCCGGCGCCGCGGCGGCCGCCACCGTCGTGCCGCCCGCCGTCGGCTCGGCCTTCACCTTCGGCGCAAAAATCGCCGGCCACTCCTCCGCCGCGCTCCCGCTCGCCGCCATCGCCAGCCCAAGCGCGAGCCCTCCGACGGAGCGAATACCAAAACAACGGGGGACAGCGAAGCACACGGCGCAGCTCAAAATGGAGACCCCGCACCGCGGACCGGCCGGAGACGGGGCACCTCGTAGAAACCCCGTCGCCCCGGCGGTTCCACCCCTTCTCACCCGCGCCTCCGCGCCGCCCTCTCCGCTCTCTGCCGACCGCCGGCAGCTCGGCGGCCCGTCGCTTCCCGTTTTTCGCTTTCCACGTTCCGCTTCCCGCCCAATCGCCCCGCCGCGGCACCGGCCCGCGAATTCCCGGTCGCAATCGGCCCCATCGCCCGATAACCATCGTTGCCAAGCCTCGCAGGTGCTTCCCCTCCGACGCCGTCGCGTCCTCCCCCGCCCCTTCCCTCCGACCGATCATCGCCCCCGCCGGCCGGTTTGCTTCACGCCATGAAACTCGCCCCCGCTTTCCTCGCTCTTTCGCTCGCCGCCAACGTCGCCGGCCTCGCTCTCTTCGCCCTTCGTCCCGCCCTGGCCCCGCCCGCGATGCGCGCCTTGTTCGGAGTCGTCGCACCGGCAGAAGCCGCCGCCCGCGTCGCCGCGGAGCGCAGCGCCGCCGCCGCCAAACCGCTGCCCTCGCTGTGGTCGCGCCTGCAGTCCGACGACCTGACCACGCTCGTCGCCCGCCTCCGCGCCGCCGGCTTCAGCCCCGTCATGATCCGCGCCTTGGTCGATGCCCTCGTGGCCGAGCGTTTCGACCCGCGCATCAAGGCCATCACCCGCGAGCGCGACGAGACTCCCTACTGGCGCCAGCCGCCCTACCTCATGAGCGGCTCCAAAGTCCTCGAGGATCTCAACCAGATCTACCGCGAACGCGCCCGTCTGCTCCGCGAACTCCTCGGCGACGACGCCCTCGCCTACGGCGGCACCGACATCTCCGCCGCCCAGCGCCGCCAATACGGCGACCTGCCCCGGGCCAAGATCGACCTCGTCGCCCGCATCAACGACGACTACGCCGACATGACCGGCCAGATCCGCGCCGCCATGCAGGGCGTCACCCTCCCCGAGGACCGCGAGAAACTCGCCCTCCTCGAGCGCGAAAAACGCTCCGACCTCGCCGCCGTCCTCACGCCCGCCGAGCTCGCCGACTACGAGCTGCGCACGTCCCATGTCACCAATCGCCTCCGCACCGCGCTCTCGATCATGAACGCCGACGAGTCCGAATTCCGGAAAATCCACGCCGCCCTCCAACCCTACGCCGACGTGCTCTATCCCCAGACCCCGAACTTCGGCCTCGTCCAGATCGACCAGCGCCGCGACGCCACGCTCCGCGCGAACGAGCAACTCAAGGCCGCCCTCGGTGCCGAACGCTTCGCCGACTACCAACGCTCGAGCAACAGCGACTACCAGCAGCTCTACCGCCTCACGCAGGGCGAAATCCTCGCGCCCGGCGCGCTCAACCGCGCCTTCGACGCCCGCGCCGTCGCCGCCGAAGCCTCCACCAAGATCATGGGCGACCGCGCGCTCCCCGCCGAGCAGCGCGCCGCCGCGCTCCAGGCGGTCGCCGCCGCCGCCCGCACCACGATCCTCAGCAACCTCGGGCCCAAGGCCGGCCCCGCCTACGCCCAGGCCGCCTCATGGCTCACCCACCTCGAGCGCGGCGGCTCCGTCGCGCTCACGCCCGAAGGATTTCTCACCTTCCGGACGGCCCCGCCTTCTCCTCCGCCCACCCCCGCCCGATGAGTTCCACCAAACC
>JBILLY010000075.1:0-11308 GCA_044375835.1 Opitutaceae bacterium | reverse complement strand
GGCTGTCGGGCCGGAAGCGCAGCCCCGCGAGGCGCAGTTCGGGCGCGGCCAGTTCCGCGATCGACGGCGCCTCCGGCCGGTCAAGCAACAGCAGGATTGTCCGATCCGTGCTCAGCCACGCCGTCGGCGGCGACGGCGCATCCACCATCGCGGCCAACGCCGGCGACGGCGCGCGGTAGCCGGCGGCCGGAACGGCGGGCAGCGCCGGCACGAAAAGCAACAGGCCGACGAGCAGCCGGACGGCCGGAAATTTCATGCGGATTGCCCGGCGGAACGGTCTGCGCCGGGCCGCGCGCCGAAGCGCTCGAGCGCCCGCCGCAACGAAGGCCCGTGGTCCTCCAGGTAGCGCCGCAGCCAGACGGCATAGCGGCCGGGCTTTCGGCCGATCTCCCGCTCGAGCGCCGCCAGCGTGGTCCATTCCAGCGCCGCAACCTCGGCCGGATCGGGCGAAAACTCCGCCGGCGCGCGGCCGAAATACAGGTAGACGAACTCGTCTTCCGTCAGCCCGTGGTCGAGCTCGGCCCGGTAGCGGGCGTGAAACTGGAAGGTCAGCGGGACGCGCGCGCCGAGTTCCTCGCGGAGGCGGCGCTCGGCCGCGCGCCGCGTGGGCTCGCCGCAGCGCGGATGGCCGCAACACGAGTTGGCCCAGAGGCCGCCGCTGTGGTATTTCGACGCTGCCCGCCGCTGCAGCAGCAGCCGGCCGGCCGCGTCGACCAGGAAAATGGAAAACGCCCGGTGCCGCAGGCCCGCCTCGTGGACGGCACGCTTTTCGCCGCAACCGATGGCGCGGTTGCGGGCGTCGACGAGAATGAGCGTTTCGGTCATGGCGGGGGATTCGAACGTCTCCGGGCGAGACGCGGCAAAACGCGGAAGGTGACGGCCCCGGCCGCGTCCGGCCCGTTGCAAACTCCGGCGCCGGATGTTTGTTTGCTTTGACCCGCCCGCGTCAATTTGCGTTTTCCCCGTTCCCGACCGTGCCCAAGCAACCCACCCGCTCCCCCTCGGTGCTCCTTCCGGCCAACCTGCAGCCGCGCGCGGCCGTCGACCACGGCTTCATCCCGGTGCGGGCCAAACTCATCGAGGTCGCCGCGTTTCTCGACCGCGTGGAGCGCTACGGGGCCGCGGACGATTTCCGCTGCGCCGCCCTGCGGTCGGCGGCGGAAATTCTGGTCGACGGCCGGCCCGAACGCGCCCGCCGGATCCTCGAAAGCCTGAGCGATCCGACGACGGCACCGGAGGAGAAGTCGTCGGGCAAAGCCGCGCTCGGAGCATGGTTGCCGCAACCGACCGCGAGGGGCGCTAGGAAAGTGAAAGGGAAAGCGTCCGCCGCTCGCCGCTGAAGCCACCGGCCACTCTCCGCCCGCTTTCACGCTCACCTCCCCTTTCACCACTTCAGATGCGCTACATCGAACCGCACGGCCACATGGTGAGCCGCACCACCGACGACTACCAGGCGATGGTCACCGCCGGCTGCGTGGCCGTGTGCGAGCCCGCGTTCTGGGCCGGCTTCGACCGCGGCTCGGTGTCCGGCTTCCGCGACTACTACCGGCAGCTCACCGAATACGAGCCGGCGCGCGCCGCGAAATTCCACCTGCCGCACTTTTCGTGGCTCTGCCTCAACCCGAAGGAAAGCGAGGACCTCGCGCTCGCCCGCGACGTGCTGGCGATCATCCCCGAGTTTCTCGCCCGCCCCAACGTCCTCGGTATCGGCGAGATCGGCCTGAACCGCAACACGCGCAACGAAATGAAGGTCCTCGAGGACCACGTCGCGCTCGCCGTCGCCCACGACCAGCTGATCTTGGTCCATACCCCGCACCTCGAGGACAAGCTCAAGGGCACGCAGCTCATCCTCGATGTCCTCGGCGCGCATCGCGGGGTCAAACCCGAGTGCGTGATCATCGACCACGTCGAGGAGCACACGATCCAGCGGGTGCTGGATCGCGGCTTCTGGGCCGGGATCACGCTGTATCCGGATTCCAAATCTTCCCCGCCGCGCGCGGTCGACATGCTCGAGATCTGCGGCCGCGAGCGCATCTGGATGAATTCCGCCTGCGACTGGGGCGTCAGCGATCCGCTCGCCGTGCCGAAGACCGCGCTCGAGATGCGGCGGCGCGGCCACAGCGAGGACTTCATCGACGCCGTGCTCTTCCGCAATCCGCACCGTTTCCTCTCGCAGTGCCCGAAGTTCCGGATCGCGGCCGGTGCCGGCGCCTGACCTTGCCCTTCGCCGAATTTGGAGACGGACCGCACAGCTGAGAAAAGGTCGGACGCGAGCCGCCGCTCCGCGGCGACGGCGATCGCCGCATGAAACTCCCCGGCGGCATCCACCTCGCCTACTGCACCAACGTGCACCGCGGCGAAAACTGGGCCGAGACCTTCGCGGCCCTGGAGAACCACGTGCTGCCGGTGCGCCGGCGGGTTGCGCCCGGCCGGCCCTACGCGATCGGCCTGCGGCTCGGCCAACGCGCGGCGGCGGAATTGGCCGAGCCCGCGACTCTCGCCGCGTTCCGGCGCTGGCTGGAGCGGCACGACTGCTACGTTTTCACGGTCAACGGATTTCCCTACGGCAGCTTCCACGGCACACGGGTGAAGGAGCAAGTCTACGCGCCCGATTGGTCGACGCCGGAGCGCGTCGCCTACACGCGGCAACTCTTCGAACTGCTCGTGCAACTCGCCCCGCCCGGCGCGGCCTGCAGCGTGAGCACCGTGCCGGCCTCGTTCAAAGGCTTCACGGCGGCGGAGCCGGCGCGCCGCGCGGCGATCTTCCGAAACCTCACCGCCACCGCGCGCACCATCGCCGATCTCGCCGCCCGCACCGGCCGCGACCTGCACCTCGGGCTCGAGCCGGAACCATGCTGCGAGATCGAGACGACGGAGGAGACGGTTGCCTTTTTCGCGGCGTGGCGCGCGGGCGAGCCGGCCGTCGACCGCGAGGACCTGCGGCGCGTTGTCGGCGTGAACTACGACTGCTGCCACCTCGGCGTGGAGTTCGAGTCGGCCGGCCCCGCGCTCGATCGCCTCGCGGGCGCCGGCCTGCGGTTGAGCAAACTGCATCTCAGCTCGGCGCTGCGCGTGAAGCCGACCGCGGAGGGCCGCGCGGCCCTCGCGGCCTTCGTCGAGCCGGTCTACCTGCACCAAGTCGTCGTCGGCGATCCGCGCACCGGCGCGGTGCGGCGACGTTTCGTCGACCTGCCCGACGCGCTCGCCGCGGCGGAGCGCGAGCCGGATTTCGTGCAGCCGGACGACGAGTGGCGCGTGCATTTCCACGTGCCGCTGCACGCTGCGCCGGGCGCGCCCTTCGGCGACACGCGCGACCACCTCGCGGGTGCGCTCGACTGGCTGGCCGCGCACCCGGGCGCCTGCACGCACCTCGAGATGGAGACCTATACGTGGGAGGTGCTGCCGCCCGCGCTGCGCTCGCCGATCGAAGACCAGCTCGTGAACGAATACGATTGGACGCTCGCCGCGCTGCGCGCCCGCGGGCTGGCGTGAGCGGCCCCGCGGAAGGCGCCTGCCGATGACGACACGCTCGCCGCTCCGGGCCGCCTTCGACCTCGCGCGCGCGGGGAATTTTCCGTCGGTCGCGAGCAACGTCCTCGCCGCCCTCGTGCTGTCGGGCGCGGCCGCCGCGGGCGGACCGGACGGCTTTCCGCCGGGCGGCACACTGGCGCTTGCGGTGCTCGCGGGCATGCTGGTCTACGCCGGCGGGGCGACGTTCAACGATGTGTTCGACGCGGCGTTCGACGCGCGGCATCGGCCGGGCCGGGCGATTCCGAGCGGACTGATCTCGCGGCGGGCGGCGGGTTGGCTCGCCGGCGCCGAGATGGCGGCGGGGTTGGCGCTGTTCGTCTGGCTGGGCGCGTCGGCCGCGATGGCCGCGGTGCTGGCGGCGACGATTCTGGCCTACGATTGGATCCACAAGCGCTGGATCGGCTCGGTCGTGTTGATGGCGGGCTGCCGGGTGTTTCTCGCGTGGACGGTGGCGACGCTGCCGGGGCACACGACCACGGGCGCGTGGACCGCGTGGGTGGCGGCGCTCTTCGTCTACATCGTCGCGCTGAGTTTGATCGCGCGGTGGGAATACAAACCCGGCGCGCCGGCGGCCAAGTTGGGGCGCGCGGTGGGACGGTTGCTGGCCTTCATCCCGTTGATCGACACGCTCGCGCTCGCGGCCGTCGGTGCGTGGTGGCCGGCCTTGGCGTGCGCGCTGGCCGTGCCGCTCGGAAAATTCGCGCAGCGCCTCGCGGCGGCGACGTAGCCGCGCGCCGTCGGAACGGTCCGCGGCACCGCGCCGCCGTTCGGCCGGCGCAGCCGGCGCGGCGCCAAGGTTCGGGTTGAACTGCGGCGATTAGCGTCTCTCCTGTTCGTTCCCTCGCGCGCATGTCCGACTCCACCGCCCCGCTTTCGTTTCCCATCACGCTGCAGCATGAGCACCGGCTCATCTTCACGCGCGATGTGTTCGCGCCGGACAACCTCGCGCTCGCCGAAGTGCTCACGCCCCGCGAGCCGGGCGAAAGCGTGCGGGCGCTGGTGTGCTGGGATACGGGTCTCGCGCACGCGTTTCCCGACCTCGCGGAGCGGATCGGACGGTGGTTCGCCACGCGGGGCGACCGGGTGCGGCTGGCCGCGCCGCCGGTGGGCGTGCCGGGCGGCGAAGGGGTGAAGAACGATTTCTCGCAGCTGGAAAAAATCTGGTCCGCGATCAACGCGGCCGGCCTCTGCCGCCACTCCTACGTGGTCGCCCTCGGCGGCGGCGCCGTGCTCGACACCGTGGGCTTCGCCGCGGCGACGGCCCACCGCGGCATCCCGCTCGTGCGGCTGCCGACCACCAGCCTCAGCCAGGGCGACGGCGGCGTGGGCGTGAAGAACGGCGTGAATTTCTTCGGGAAGAAAAACTGGCTCGGCGCCTTCGGCGTGCCGCACGCGATCGTCAACGACGCGCTGTTTTTGCACGGCCTGCCGGCCCGCGACCGGCGCGCGGGCCTGATCGAGGCGGTGAAGGTCGCGCTCATCCGCGACGCGGCGTTTTTCGAGTTCATCGCGGCGCGCGTGCCGGCGCTGGCGCGCTTCGAGCCCGAGGCCTACGAGGCGGTGATCCGCGAGAGCGCGCGGCAGCACATGGAGCACATCGCGACGGCGGGCGACCCCTTCGAGCGCGGCTCGGCGCGACCGCTCGATTTCGGCCACTGGGCCGCGCACAAGCTGGAGCAGCTGTCGGAGTTTCGCGTGAGCCACGGCGAAGCGGTGGCCGTCGGCATGGCGATCGATCTGATCTACGCGCGGCGCACGGGCCTGCTGCCGGAGGCCGAGGCGGAGCGCATCCTCGGCGTGATCCGCGGGCTGGGTTTCGAGCTGTTCGCGCCGGTGAAGGAAATCCGCCGCGCCAGCGGCCGCCAGGACATGCTCGACGGGCTCGAGGAGTTCCGTGAACACCTCGGCGGCCGGCTGACGATCCCGATGATCCGCGCGCCGGGCGTGCGCCTCGAAGTGCACGAGATGGACGGCGCCGTGGTGAAGGCCGCGTTCGACGAACTGCGCGAGCGCTATGGCTGAGCCGAAAGGACCGTCGGCCCCCATGACTCTCGACGGGCGCAAGCATCCATCGGCATGAGCACCCCGACCCGCACCGCGATCCTCAACGTCGTCGGGCTCACGCCGCGCCTCCTCGGGCCGGCGATGCCGCGGCTGACCCGCCGCGCGGAGGCCGGCGGACTGCGGCGGGTGAAACCAGTGCTGCCGGCCGTCACCTGCACCGCGCAGAGCACGTATCTCACCGGCCTGCCGCCCGCCGGGCACGGCGCCGTGGCCAACGGCTGGTATGACCGCGCGCTCGCCGAGCACCATTTCTGGAAACAGTCCAACCGTCTGATCGGCGGCGCGAAGCTCTGGGAAACGCTGCGCGCGGCGCGGCCCGGCTTCACCTGCGCAAAACTGTTTTGGTGGTATAACATGTATTCGACCGCGGACTGGTCGATCACGCCGCGGCCGATGTATCCGGCGGACGGTCGGAAATTTTTCGACGTCACCAGTCACCCGCTGTCGATCCGCGACGAGATCAAGCGCGACCTCGGGCCGTTTCCGTTTCCCGCCTTCTGGGGCCCGCGCGCCGGGATCGCGTCGTCCGAGTGGATCGCCGCCTCCGCCCGCTGGATCGAGGAGCGGCACCGGCCGGACCTGTCGCTCGTCTACCTGCCGCACCTCGACTACAACCTGCAGCGGCTCGGGCCGGACGACCCACGCATCGCGGCCGACGCGACGGCGATCGACACCGTCGCGGGCGAGCTCTGCGACTGGCTGGAAGCGCGCGGCGTGCGGCCGATCGTGCTCTCCGAATACGGCATCACCGCCGTGCGGCGCACGATCGCGCTCAACCGGCTCTTCCGCGCCCGCGGTTGGCTGACGATCAAGGACGAACTCGGCCGCGAGCTGCTCGACTGCGGGGCGAGCCGGGCCTTCGCGATCGCGGACCATCAGGCGGCGCACATCTACGTGAACGACCCCGCGCTGCTCGGCGCGGTGCGCGCGGCGGTCGAAGCGACCGACGGCGTGGCGCGCGTGCTGGGTGCGGCGGAGCTGCGGGCCGAGGGCCTCGACCATGCGCGGAGCGGCGACCTCGTTGCGTTTTCGGCGGAGGACGCGTGGTTCACGTATTACTATTGGGACGACGACGCCAAGGCGCCGGACTTTGCGCGCTGCGTCGATATCCACCGCAAATACGGCTACGATCCGGCGGAGTTGTTCGTCGATCCGGCCATCGCGCTGCCGGGGCTGAAAGTCGCCGGCAAACTGCTGCGCAAGGCGCTCGGTTTCCGCATGCTGATGGACCTGATTCCGCTGGATGCATCGCTCGTGAAAGGCTCGCACGGCACCTGTCCGGCGGACCCGGCCGAGTGGCCGGTGCTGATCGGGTGCGGCGCGGGTGAGCCGATCGCGGCGACCGACGTGCACGCACGGCTGCTGGCCGCTTGCGGCGGTTGAAGAAGCGGGATCGGGCCGGCGCGGGAACAATACGCCGGCGTCGGTCCCGTTTGTCGGTCGCTCAGGGCAACTTCAATTCCATGCCCGCCCGCAGCGGCTGGCCTTTGCCCAGCAACCCGAGGTTCGCCTCGTAGATCGAGCGCCAACGCTCCGGCGCGCCGTAGTATTGGCGCGAAATCTTCTCGAGGGTGTCGCCGACCTGGACGGTATGGGTGCGACCCGGAGCGCCGCCCGGCGCCGGATCCGTGCCCGCCGCGGCTTTCACCCGCTCCACGCTGGTGCGCAATTCGGCGGTCGGCGGCGTCGTGGGCGCCGGGTTCGGACGGCCCAGATCGAGCGCCGCCGAACTGTTGGCCGACGCCTCGCGCAGGCCGGAAAGGGAGCTGGCGCCGGCGCCTTCGGAGCGCTGGGCCATCACGACCGTCAACTGGGACCGCATCGCTTCGGCGGACTGCTCGGCCCGGGCGCGCGCCTGCTTTTGGGTGAGCAGCTCGGTGTTGAGCTGGGCCAGGGCCGTCTGCGCGGCTTCATTGCGCGCGGTGGCGGTGCGCAGGTCTTCGGCGAGCCGGGTGTTTTCGCCGCGGGTGCGGTCGAGCTCGCTGCGCAGTTTGGCGTTGTCGTCCTGCAAGAGCGTGAAGTTGCGCAGCGAGGCGGCGAGTTTGTCCTCGAGTTCGGCGAGACGCGGGCCGCTTTGGGGGGCGGCGGTGCCGGCCACGCGCTCGGCCTGGAGCTTGGCATAGCTGGCGCGCAGGGCGGCGAGTTCCTTGGTGGCCTCGTTGAGCCGCGCCACGACGTCCGCGCCGGCCGCGCCGCCGCCGCGCTCCAAGGCCCCGCGCAGCGCGTCGCCCTCGCGCCGGGCGAGCACGAGCTCCTGTTTCAGGATCTTGTGCTCGGTGGAAAGATTGGAATAGGCCGTCGCCAACGCCGCGTCGCCGCCGCCCGCGGGATCGTTGGGCAGGCGACCGAAGTGGACGAGCCCACAGCCGGAGAGCAGCACGGAAGACAAGAGCGCGGTGGCGACGCAAAGAAGGCGCATGGCGCGAGGAAAGCAGAGTGGTCCCGGCCGAGTCGAGGTCGGAGCGGCCCGGCGCGGCAACCCGCGCATCCGGCCGCCCACTACACGGCGATGGTCAGGGGATGCGCAGTGTGCGGCCCACCGCGAGGTTGTTGTTTTCGCCGAGCACGTCGCGGTTGGCGGCGAGAATATCGCCCCAGCGGTTCGGGCTGCCGTAGTATTGGATCGAGATTTTCGCCAGCGTGTCGCCGCCGGTCACGACATGCACGCGGCCGCCGACGGTGACTTCCGGCGCGGTGTTGATGCGCACGGCGCCGGAACCGCCGGATACGTTGGCCACCAGCGTGGCGTTGACGCCGCTGATTTTCGCCGCGGGCGCCGCCGGGGCCGGCGCGCCGTTGGTCACGACGGGGCCGTTGCTGGTCAGCACGATGCGGGGCGCGGACACCGGCGCGGGATACGAACCGGACGGAGCGGCGGGCGCCGCCGACGGACCGGCCAAGCGGGATTTGAGGGCGGCGTTTTCCTGCGCGAGCGCGGCCGCCTGCGATTGGACATCCTTCAACTGATCCTGCAGCGAAGCGGAGCCGGCGGCTCCGGCCGCACTCTGCTTGAGCTGGCTCAACTGCGACTTCAGGCCTTCGTTTTCGTCGCGGAGCAGGGTCGCGTCGCGGAGGGCGTCCGAGAGTTTGGCCTCGATGTTGGCGAGTTCGGCGGCCGGCGGGCGCGGCGTGCCTTCGCCCAGTTGCTGTTTCAGCGACTCGCGTTCGCGGGCCAGCACGTCGACCTGGGTGCGGAGCGCGCCGAGTTGCTCGCGCAGCGCGGCGGTCTCGGCGGCATGCTCGGCGACCAGCGAACGCGCCTCGGCGGCGGCACCGGTGCGCTGCTGGGCGAGCGCGGAGGCGTTGGGCGCGACCGTTTTCAGCTCCGTGCGCAGGGTCTCCGCGTCCTGCTCGGCCCGCTGGCGCGCGTCTTTCTGCGCGAGCAGATCGGTGTTGAGCTGGGCAAGCGCGGCCTGCGCCTGCTCGTTGCGCTGCGTGACGACTTTGACCTGTTCCGAAAGCGCGAAATTCTCCGCGCGCGTGCGGTCGACTTCGGATTTCAGCCGGGTGACCTCACCCTGCAGTTCCGTGTAGGTGCGCAGGGAGCCGGCCAACTGTTCCTCCGCGGCACCGAGACGCGTGCGCAATGCCGCCACTTCGGCGGCGCTCGCGCCGATCTGGGTCCGCTCGTTCTGGAGCACCGCGTAATTCGCGCGCAGCGTGGCCAGCTCCTTCGAGGTTTCGTTGAGCCGCTCGACCAGGCGCTTGGTCGTGTCGCCCTCGGCCGCGCGGTTTTCCAGAGCGAAGCGCAACGCGTCGCCCTGCGCGCGGGTAAGCGCCAGCTCCTGCTGCAGCATCTTTTTCTCCAGCCGCAGATCGGAGTTCTCCTTCATCAACTTGTCGTCCCCGACGACGGTCGGCGCCGACACCGGCAACCTCCCGACATGCACAAACCCACAACCGCTCAAAACGAGCATGAGCGACAGGACGAGGGCGAGGCGGGTGGTAACCTGCGTCAAACGCATCGGGACGGAAAAGTTGGAACGGAGGAGTTTGGGAGCGGCAATGCCGGGACTATGCGGACACTACGAATCAAGGAATGCGAAGTGCGCGGCCCACGACAAGACTGCGTTCATCGCGCAAAGTGTCGCGGTTGGCGGCCAGGATCTCGCCCCAGCGGTTGGCCGTGCCGTAGTAGCGACGGGAAATCGATGCCAACGTCTCCCCGGCGGCGATCGTATGCTGGCGCACCGGCGCCTGGGCGGGAGTCCGTGCCGCGGGAAGGGCAGGGACGGCCAGCGCGACCGGCGCGACCGGCGCGGGTCGGAGCGGGGCCGCCGCAAGGGCACCCGGCCGTTGCGGCTCGCGCAGCGGCACCGGAGCGGCCGCGTGCGCCGAAGCGGCGGAAGGTTCTGGGGGGGCGTCGGCGCGAACCACGCTGGGCGCGGCCGACGGCACCGTCGCCGCCGAGCGTGCCGCCGCGAGTTCCTCGTCGCGACGGACGAGCCGCGCCTCGGTTTCCTGCAACCGGACCCGCAGCGCGCCGAGTTCGGCGGCGGCCGCCGCGGTCCGCGCCTTTTCAGCCTCGGCCGCGGCTTGGGCCGTGCCGGCGGCCATCCGGCCGTCCTCGGTCGCCCGCGCGAGCGCGGACTGGGCGGCTTCGAGTTCCGCCGCCAAAGCCCCGGCCTGCCGGACCGCGGTTTCCCGCGCGGCGTCGGCCTTTTCCGCGGCCGCCAGCGCCGCGGCGAGCCGCACCTCTGCGTCCGACCGGGCCGCCGCCGCCCGCAGCGCCTCGTCGCGCGCCGACTCCGCGGCCCCGAGTCGGCCCGCCAGCTGCGTCTTTTCGGTCTCCAGCGCCCGCACGCGCTCCTCCAACGGCGGCACGTTGGCGATCCGCGCGCGCAGCTCGTCCACCTCGCGTGCAAGCCGGCCCAGCTGGTGCTGGGCCCCCGCGAGGGCCCCGCGGGCCGACTCGAGGTCGCCGGCCGGCACCCGGCCGCGTGCCGCCTCGACCGCCGCCTTGCGGGTCGCCTCGGCCTCGGCGACGCGTTGCTGCAAAGCCTCGTTCTCGGCCACCGTGCGGGCAATCCGCTGTTCCGTGGTCGCCCGGTCGGCCAACTGCTCCGCGAGCGTCCGCTTCGTTTTCGCCAGCTCCGCCTCGGCCAAGCGTCCGCGCGCCGCCTGCAGTTCCAAATCCTTCCCGTCGGTGGCCGCCGCGCGCGCCTGGGTTTCGGACGCGAGCCGGGCGCGCATCTCGCCCAGTTGGCTGGCCAACACGGCCTCGCGCTCGGCGAGCGCCTGTTTCTCGGCCTGAAGCGCCGCGGCCCGGGTCTGCGCCTCGCGGACCTCCTCGCGCGCGGCGGCGAGAGCCGGCGATGCCGCCGCGACCTGGGCCGCGAGCGCTTCCTTTTCGCGGCGGAGCTCCGCCTGCGCCGCCTCCCGCTCCGCCGCCATCGACTCGGCGCGGCGCACCGCGTCGTCCCGTGCGGCAAGGGCCGACTGCGCCGCCTGCCCCGCGGTCTGCGCCGTCGCCTGCGCGGCGGTCGCCTCCTCGCGGGCGCGCCCCAACTCCGCCGTCAGCTCCGCGATCCGCCCGACGGCGTCGCCGGACGCGCGCGCCTGCTGCTCCGCGTGGTCCAGCCGCCGGGCGGACTCGCTTTTTTCCTGCGCCAGCCGCCGGGCGGCCTCGGACTTTTCCTGCGCCAGCGCGAGCAGGAGTTCTTCGCGGGCCGCTTTCGCCTCGGTCGCGACCCGCAGCGCCGCCGCGCGCGCG
>JBILLY010000885.1:0-2711 GCA_044375835.1 Opitutaceae bacterium | reverse complement strand
GGAGCAGCCAGCCGGGATGGCGTTTGGCGAACGCAGTTGCTCGGCGCACGCTGGCAGCCACCGGTCCACCGCGGGCGCGGACCCAAAAGGAGGCGTGAGCCAAGGCGAGGAGCGGCGCGACGAACAGGGAGGCGAAGGCCAACAGCGCCGTCATTGCGATGGAGCGCTGGAAATAGACCCCCAATGCAACCGCAACAGACGCCGCGCCGACCAGGTGCGCGCCGATCCAAACGGCGCCGGGCGGCCGGTCGAGATCGATGTCGGCGAAGAGGACGTCGGGCGTGTTGAGGCAGCGGGCGCCGTAGGAATTGCGCGTGACGATGTCGGGGCCGTGGCGGGAGACGATCTCCTCGCGGATGGGGACGCCGTCGGCGCCGTTGTAGCCGCGTTTCGGTTCGAAGCGCGGCAGGGCTTTTCCGGCGGTGATGGCGGCCAAAGCGTCCTGCGCGCGCGCGTCGGCCATCGCCTGGGCGTCGGCGGGGCTGACGTCGGACCAGCCGTAGCGGCGGACCGTGACCGCACCGCGGTCGCGGCGACGAGGGACGTGCACGCGGGCTTCCGCCCAGTAAGTGGGAACGATCATCGGGATTGGTGCACAGGAGCGGGTCGAGGCGCGGGACTGGTTTCGGGCCGGCGCGGCCCGCAGCGGGGGATACGGTGGGCGGGCGGTCAGGGGGCGCGACGGAGGCGGGCGAGTTCGGCGCGGGCGAAGCGGTATTCGTAGAAATTGATCACGCCGGTTTCGACGCTGCGTTGGAAATACGACCGGGCTTTGGCCGTGTCGCCGGCGAGCAGGTGGGTGTAGCCGATGTAGAAATACGCCTCGCAGCGGCGTTCTTTTTGGGACGGCGAACCGGTCGAAAAGTCGGCTTCGGCCAGGAGGCGGTCCTCCGTGAGCTGGCCCGCGAGGTAGCGGCCGACGGTTTTGCCCCAGCCGGGTCGCCACGCGGTGACGGCGACGGTGAAGTCCTTGAGTTTCTCGTCGGCACCCAGGCGGCGGCGCGCGAGCAGGCGGAAGAACTCGTGATACTCGTCGGTCGGACGGCGAGAGATTTCCAGCGCGCGGTTGAGGTCGGCCTCGGCGGCGGACCATTCGCCTTGGGCGAAGCGCAGCGCGCCGCGGGACTGGAAGGCGCCGGCATGCGGACCGGCGGCGAGCACGGCATCGCAGAGCGCGATGGCCGCCTCGTAGTCGGCGAGATCGAAATGGACGTAGACTTCCTCGAGCCGGATTTGCGTGAGGGCGGCGGTGTCCGTGCCGGCGGCGGTGGCGGCGGCGGCGAAGTCGGGGAGCGCTTCGCGGGGGCGGCCGAGGTGACGGCGGGCGATGGCGCGCTGGAGAGGCACGCGCCACAACGTGCTGCCGGCGGCGAGCGCGGCGGTGAAATCGTTCTCGGCCGAGCCGAAATTCGCGAGGCGGAGTTGGGCGCCGCCGCGGGTGAAATGGAGTTGGGCGAGCAGTTCGCCCGCGGGTCGGAGCGCGAGGCCGCGACCGAAGTCGTCGATGGCGCGGGCGGCGTTGCCGCGGGCAAGCTCGGCGGCGCCGCGGTCGTGGAAGTAGGCGGCGGTTTGCAGGGCCGGCGTCGTGACGCGGGCGAAGTCGGCGAGCGCATCGACGGGCTTCCTCAACTTGAGCAGGACGCGACCGCGAAGCGCGTAGAGCCACTGGGCGCCGGGTTCCAGGTCGATGGCCTTGTCCAGATCGGTGCGGGCCGCGGCGGCGTCGCCGCGCTGGACATGCAGGGAGCCGCGCAGGCCCCAGGCGAGGTAGCCGGTGGGGGCGGCGGCGAGGGCGGCGTCGAGCCGGGCGGCGGCGGCGGTCAGATCGTCGTGGCGGGCTTCGAGGTGTCCGAGGAGGGCGAGCACGGAGGCGTTTTCCGGATGTTGGGCGAGCAGGGCGCGGGCTTCGGGGCGGAGGTCGTCGGCTTCGGGGCGGCCGAGCACGCGGAGTTCGAGCCGGAGCAGGCGGGCGTCGAGGTCGTCGGGCGCGAGTTCGAGGGCGCGGGTGAGGTCGGACTCGGCGGGGTCGAGGCGGTGAAGCTCGTAGAGGCAGCGCGCACGGAGGGTGAAGGAGCGGGCGACGGGATGGAGGGCGACGAGTTTGTCGAGGTGCGGGAGGGCGTCGCCGGGGGCGCTGCGGCGCATCGCTTCGGCGGCGCGGGCGGCGGCGGGCTCGGCGAGGACGGCGGCGCGCTCGAGCGGCGCGAGTCCGCCGAAGCGGTCGGTGCGTTCGTCGGTGGCGGGATGGGTGCTGGTGTAGGTCGAGTTGCGTTGGAGGGATTCGCGGGCGGCGTCGAGTTTGACCACGACGGTGGCGAAGGCGCGGGGCGGGATGCCGCGGGCGCGGAGCAGCTCGAGGGCGTAGGCATCGGCTTCGCGCTCGAGGTCGCGCGAGTAGCCGGCGGTCAGCAGCGACAGCGGGATGGCGGCGGCGAAGGTGGTGAGGGCGGAGGCATCGCCGGTGATACCGGCGGCGAGCAGCACGGCGAACGACTGGCGGAGGAGGCTCTGGAGGCCGTGGCGGCGCTCGAGGTGGGCGAGCTCGTGGGCGAGGACGGCGGCGAGTTCGTCGTCGGAGGCGGGGAGGCGCACGAGTTCGTCGGTGACGATGATCATGTTGCCGGGCAGGGCGAAGGCGTTGGGCAGGCCGCCGTTCATCGAGAGGAAGGAGAGCTGCGGCCGGGGGCCGGAGTCGGCGGGCCGCGGAGGCG
>JBILLY010000884.1:0-2712 GCA_044375835.1 Opitutaceae bacterium | reverse complement strand
CAGCCCTTCGCGTAGGTGGCGCCCTGCGCGTAGTGGACGCCGCGGGTGCCGCCGGTGTTGGTGCCGGAGAAGGCGCGGCCGTAGCGGTCGAACTCGAGGCTGAAGGTGTTGCCGCCGCCCTCGGCGAAGACTTCGAAGACGCGCGTGCCGGGATGGTAGCGCCAGATACCCTGGCCCTGTAACCGGATGCCTTGGACGTCGAGGGTGGTGGTGGAGCCGGTGGCGCCGTAAATCCAGCCGTCGGGGCCCCAGTGGAGGTTGCTGGCGAGGGAGTGGGTGTCCTCGAGGCCGAAGCCGCCGAGGTGGACCTCGGGGTCGCCGTCGGGCACGTCGTCGCCGTTGCGGTCGGGGTAGAAGAGCAGATACGGGGACATCATCACCCAGACGCCGCCGTCGCCGGGCAGCACGCTGGTGGCGAGGTTGAGGCCGTCGAGGAAGGTCTTGTGGGTCTCGAATTTCCCGTCGCCGTCGCGGTCTTCGAGGATGGTGATCTTGTCGGCGCCGCGGGTGTGGTGCGGCGGCGCGGGCGGGAGGCGGTCGAACTCGGCGCGGATGTATTGGTCGTAGTTCGTGACGGTGAGGCCGGCGGGGAACGGATACTGGAGATATTGGACGACCCAGAGGCGGCCGCGCTCGTCGAATTTGAGGTCGATCGGTTGGCGGACGACGGGCTCGCTCGCGACGAGTTCGACGGCGTAGCCCTCGGCGGGGGCGAGCTTGGCGAGGGCCTCGGCGGGCGGAGGAACGGTGACGGTGCCGCCGAAATCCTGGCCGCCGGGCTTGTAGGCTTTTACCAGTTCGGCGACCTCGGGGGTGAAGCGCGGCGGGGACGCGGGATCGGCGGCGCGGGCGGACAGGAGCGGAACGAGGAGGAGGCAGGCGAGGCGGGCGCGCATGGGGGAGTCGGGCGGGGGCGTGGTGCGGGTAAGTGGGACGGCGGGGCGCAAAAGAGCAGAGCGGGCGGCCGGGGGGAGGGAACGCTAATCTGCGCTGATTTTCCGATGCAAGGAGGCGAGCGACGCGCGCGGGGCTCCGCCTGATCGGCGGAGGCGGGGGCGACGTGGCGGAGCGCGAAAGCGCGGGGCCAGGGAGAGGGCGACGTGCGGTCAGTAGTTGCGGAAGGGGCCGCGGGGCTCGGCGGCGTCCATCTCGGCCTGCCAACGGGCGAAGGCGGCCTTGAGTTCGGCGAGCTTGTCGGGGCGGGCGGCGGCGAGGTTCTTGGTTTCCCCGGGATCGGCGGCGAGGTCGTAGAGTTCCTCTTTGGCGGGGACTTCGCCGCGTTTGCTGCGGGGCGTGTAGGCGATCCATTTGAAGGAATCGACGCGGGCGGCCTGGTAGCCGTCGGGCCAGTCCCAGAACATGGCGCGGCGCGGCGAGGGACGCTCGCCCGTGAGGACGGGCAGGATGTCGTGGCCGTCGTAGATCACGCCGGCGGGCAACGGCGCACGGGCGACGGCGGCGATAGTCGGGAGAAGCTCGAGCGCGGTGAGGAACTCGTGGGTGGTGCGGCCGGCGGGAAGAACACCGGGCCACCAGGCGAGGAGCGGGACGCGGAGGCCGCCCTCGAAGCCGGAGGCCTTGCCGCCGCGGAGGCGGACGTCGTCGATGCGGGCGCCGGTGCGGCCGTTGTCGGCCATGAAGAGGACGAGGGTGTCGCGGTCGAGGCCGAGTTCGCGGAGCGTGGCGAAAAGTTCGCCGATAGCCTCGTCCATGGCGCTGATCATGCCGGCGTATTTGACTTCTTTGGACGCCGGATCGCGGTCGGGGTAGTATTTCTTCAGGTAGGATGCGGGCACCTGCATGGCGTCCTTTTCAAGATTGGAGGCGCTGTGCGGGGCGTTGAAAGGGAGGTAGAGAAAGAAGGGGCGGTCGCGGTGGGCGCGCACGAAGGCGACGGCTTCGCGGCGGAAGAGGTCGGTGGCATAGGTGCCCTTGTCGGCGAGCGAGAGCGCGTTGCCGCGGAAGAGCGACGGGGCGCCGTAGCGCTCGTGGGTGTAGTAATCGATGCCGTTGTTGCCGTGGCCGACGAAGACATCGAAGCCGCGCTGGAGCGGGAGGAAGCGGCGGGCCTGGCCCATGTCCCATTTGCCGAAGACGGCGTTGCGGTAGCCGGCGGGGCGGAGGACGTCGCCGAGCGTGAGTTCGCGGACATCGAGGCCGAGGGTCATCTCGGGCGAGACGGCGTATTCGGCCTGCGTATACCGGTGGCCGTAGTTCACCATGTCGTTGCGGATCATCTCGTAGGTGCCGTTGCGCTGCGGGTAGCGGCCGGTGAGGAGGCCGCTGCGCGACGGGGTGCAGACGGAGGCGGTGACGTAGAAGTTGGTGGCGCGGACGCCCTCGGCGGCCATGCGGTCGAGGGCGGGGGTGACGAACTGTTTCGAGCCGTAGGCGCCTAGGTCGAAACCCTGGTCGTCGCTGACGATCAGAACGATGTTGGGCGGGCGGGTGGATGCGGCGGCAGCAGCAAATGCGGATGGGGCGAGTGCCGCGAACGCGAGTGGGAGCGCGCAGAGGAGAAGGTGGCGAAGGGGGCGCATGGGGCGGAGCGGTCCCGGCTCTCAAGAGCCGGGCTACGACAAGGCGGGGTCAGTTGCGGAGGTTGGCGCCGAAGAAGACCTGGGGGCGCATGAGGTGGGTGGTCTGGGGGCGGCCGTAGCCGAACTGGGTCTCGCGGTCGGGCTGCATGAAGATGTTCACGACGTCGAGGTA
>JBILLY010000883.1:0-2714 GCA_044375835.1 Opitutaceae bacterium | reverse complement strand
CGGCGGCGGGCATTTTAACCGTGGCACGGAGCGGTTTCGGGCGTTCGGGGCTCCAGAGCTGGACCACGCCGTCCTGCGCGGCGGTGGCCAGCAGGCCGTGGCTGCGCTGGAAGGCGACGGCGCAGAGCGGGGCCTCGTGCGGCAGCATGGCGGGCTCACGACCTTCGGGGCCGGCGCCGCTGCAATCCCAGATGCAGGCTTCGCGGCCGCCGCTGGTGGCGAGCCAGCGCGAGGTGTGGTCGAAGCTGAGGTGCTTCACCTTGGACTCGTAGCCGCTCATGTGGAGTTCGATGTCCTGCTCGGGAATCCAGAGGTGGACGGAGGGATCCTGGTTGCCGGAGACGAGCCACTTCTGATCGGGGGACCAGGCGAGGGCGTGGATGCCGTTGCCGTAGGGAAACTCCTTCTGGAGGACAAAGTCGTCCGTATCCCAAAGTTGGACACCGCCGAAATGGGCGGCGGCGAGGCAGCCGCCGGCGGCGGGGGCGGCGAGGGCGGTGATGGTCTTGGCGGCGGGTTTGAAGGCGTGGGCGACGGTGGCGTCGGCGCGGAGAGCGTGGAGCGTGCGGCCGGCGGCGGCGAAGAGCAGGGGAGCGCCGAGCGCAGGAACCCAGACGAGGTGGTCGATCCAGTCGCGGCCGAGGGGGGCGGTGCCGGTGTGCTGGCCGACGGTGGTGTCCCAGAATTTCACGGCGCCGTCTTGGCCGCCGGTGGCGAGGGTGAACGGGTGATGGGTGATCGGTGATGGGTGATGGGTTATGGGTGATGGGTTATGGGTGGTGGCGGAGGTCGGGGCGGGGGACCAGGCGAGGCAGTTGGTGCCGCCGTCGTGGCCGGGCAGCAGGTGGAGGCGGGCGCCGTCGGCGACGGCGTGGAGCGACACCGGGCCGGCGGCGGAGGCGGCGGCGAGGCGGGTGCCGTCGGGGGACCAAGCAAGGTCGATGGCGTAGTCGTCGAGCGTGGCGGCCCAGTGTTTGGTCAATTGCATCGCGGGTAGGTTGGCGGAGAAGGCGTCGGGTAGGAAAAGTGGAAAAGTGGGAAAATGGGAAAGCGGGGCGGAAAAGAGGAAAGGCGGGGAAGGCTCGGAAGGCGGAAGGCGGAAGGCGGAAGGTGAAAGGCGGAAGGCGAAAGGCGAAAGGCCGGAGAATCCGATAGTCGGAAAATCGGGAAATCGGGAAACGGGGGAAATCGGGACACGGGGGGAGGCGGGGGCGGGCTGGACAAATTGGGCGGGTGGGCAACGGTGCGGGGCATGGCAGACTCCACACCGCCCAATCCCGCCGAAGCGGGGCTCGAAGTGCGCACCGCGTTTGTGCGGACCCGCAACGTGCTGATCGCGCGCGCGGACTTCGGCGACCTGTTCGTCGACTACTACCTGCACCTGAGTGCGCACGGCATCAGGGTGGCTCCGGAGCACGATGCGCTGTTCAAGCGGGCACTGGCGGCGTTCACGCTGCATTGCGCGTCGCGGCCGTGGAACGAGATGACGGCGTGGACGATCAATTTCCAGGCGCCGCGGGTGAACCTGTTTTTGACCGGCGACAACGGGACGGGGGCGGTGACGGGGCGCGTTTTCGACGAGCACGTGAAGGAGCTGCCGGAAAACATTTTCTACGCGGACGTGGTGCGCGGGCGCGCGGAGAAGCGGCGGAGCGCGGTGACGTTTGCCGGGACGGATCCGCTGGCGGCGGCGGAGAAATTCTACACGCAGAGCGAGCAGCGCGGGGCGCGTTATTTCCAGACGGGGGAGGAGTCGTTTGCGCTCGTGGCGGAGCATCCGGACTGCGACACGGCGTGGCTGCAGGCGCTGACCGCGGAGGATGTCCGGAATCTGGATACGACGGAGACGGTGGCGCCGCTGGAGCGACGCGTGCAGCGCTGGCATTGCGGCTGCAATGAGCGGCGCATGATGGAAGTGCTGGCGCCGACGATGCGGCAGGACCCGGAGGGGCTGTTTGCGGGCGATCCGAAGATCGAAATCAGGTGCCCGCGCTGCGGGGCGCGGCACGCGATCACGCGCGAGGCGCTGGAGGCGTTTGTCGCCGGGGCGTGAGTGCGGCGCGGGCGCCGGCGCGCGGCGGGCTCAGTTTTGCTCTTTGAGCACGGTGTCGATGGCGAGGCCGGCGGCGAGGAGGAGGATGTTCAGCGAGGGATCGGGGGCGCCGCGGAGGCTGATCATGTAGTTGTCGGCGGTGGTGAAGAGTTCCTTGCCGAGGCCGGCCCATTGCTTGGTGACGACGCCGAGCTCGGTCTCGCCGGCGAGGAAGCGGAAGTTCCAACCCTTCCAGTCGCCTTTGACCTGGGCGATCTCGGTGCCGTCGGGGGTGAAGACGCGGAAGGCGCCGCCGAGGGAAAAGGTTTTGGACCGGAGGTAGCCGACGGGGACACCGGCGGCATCGACGACGTGGACCTTGGGGCGGAGCAAAGCGACGCCGCGCCTGATGGAGAAGACCAGCTTGGCGGCTTGCTCCCCGGAGCCCTCGTAAACCGCGACGCGGGTGGGCAGGAGCTGTTTGCCGACGAGCAGGCGGAGCACTTTCACCCAGCCGGGGATCTCCTCGCGGGCGTCGCCGAGCTTGGTGCGGGTGGCGGGATCGAGGATATCGTAGAAATCGGTGAGTTTGAGCAGGCCGGTGTGTTCGCGGATGAAGAAGTGCTGGCGGTTGAGCATGGGGGAGAGGGGGCGTGGGGGGCGTGTGACGTGTGGCGTGTGG
>JBILLY010000882.1:0-2715 GCA_044375835.1 Opitutaceae bacterium | reverse complement strand
CGGAGAAGAGGTGGCGCGACGCGCGGCGGGGGAAGCCCTGCTGCGGCGGAGTTCCGCCCGGAACCGCGTTTTGCTGGCGGAAGCCCAGACCATGCACCGGAAACTGCGCCATCTCGCCCACCAGATCCTGACCGCGCAGGAGGAAGAGCGGAAAATGATCAGCCGGGAACTGCACGACGAAGTCGTGCAGACTCTCGTCGGGATAAATGTCGAGCTATCGACGCTCGCCCAGGGGGCGTCGGTCGGACTCCGCGGACTCAAAGCCAAGATCGCCCGCACCCAGCGGCTCGTGGAGCACTCCGTGAAGGCGGTGCATCGCTTCGCGCGCGAGCTGCGGCCCGCGGCGCTCGACGACCTGGGCCTCATCCCGGCGCTGCACGCCTACTGCCGGACTTTGGCCGCACGCAATGGACTCCGGATCGATTTGACGGCGTTTGCCGGCGTGGAGTCGATCGGCGGGGCCGAGCGGACGACGCTGTTCCGCGTCGCCCAGGAGGCGCTCACCAATGTCGTGCGGCATGCGCACGCCGCCCACGTGCGGCTGGATATCCGCGAGGTGCCGGGAGCGATCCGGATGGAGATCGCCGACGACGGCCGCTCTTTCTCCGTCAAGAAAGCGCTGCAGGCCCGGACCAACAAACGCCTCGGCTTGATCGGCATGAGCGAGCGCCTCGAGATGCTCGGCGGCCGGCTCGAGCTGGAATCCGCACCGGGGCGCGGCACCGTCGTCCGCGCCGAGATCCCGTTTCTTCCCCGGCGAAAGGTCTGATGCCGACTGCACCCATCACCGTCCTGCTCGCGGAAGATCACCTCGTCGTGCGCCAAGGCCTGGTGTCGCTGCTCCGTCTGGACGGACGATTCACGGTGGTGGCCGAGGCGCAGAACGGCCGGGAGGCGGTCGAACTCACGCGCACGCTGCGGCCCGACGTCGTCCTGATGGATATCGCGATGCCGGTGCTGAACGGCTTGGAAGCCACCCGGCAAATTCTCGGGGAAAACCCGTCCGCCCGCGTGGTGATCCTCTCCGCGCACAGCGACGACGAATACATCGACCGCATGATCGCGGCCGGAGTGGCCGGCTTTCTGGAGAAGCAGACTTCCGCCGAGATTCTCGCGCGGGGGCTTCGGGAAGTGGCGCAGGGTCGGACGTTTTTCAGCCCGTCCATCTCCCGGCGCCTGGCCCTGCGCGCGGATCTGCCGCGCAACCGGGACGGCATGGTGCGCGCGCACGCGACCCGGCTCACTTCCCGCGAGTCGGAAGTGCTGCAACTGGTCGCGGAAGGTTTCGCGAACAAGCAGATCGCCGCCCACCTCTGTATCAGCGTGAAGACGGTCGAGAAGCATCGCCAGCATCTGATGGACAAGCTCGGCATCCACGAGACGGCGGGCCTCACCCGCTACGCGATCGCGACCGGGGTCGTGGACCGCCAGGTCCGCCTGACGATTGTATAGCCGGCGGGGCCTGGCGGCCCTCCGGTAGGGCAAGGCCCCATGGCCGGGAAAGCGGACGGCGTGTAGAGTCCGTCTTCCAGTATATGAAATACCAAAAAATCACCGCGTTGCTGCTGCTGGCCGCCGCCCCGCTGGCCGCGATCGCGTCGCACGAGAACGACCGCAAGATCGAGAAAGCCGCCCGCTCGTCGTATAATTACCGCACGTTTCTGGACGACCGCGTCGTCGTCGCCGCGAGCGACGGAGTCGTGACACTCTCCGGGTTCGTCGAGGACAAGAGCGACAAGGCGCTGGCCGAGGACACGGTAGAGAATCTCCCCGGCGTCCATCGGGTGAAAAACGAACTCGTCGTCAAAGCGGTCAAGGGCGGCGACGAGAACGCGTGGATCGCGCTGAAGGTCCGCGCGCGGTTGCTCGTGAAGAGCGACGTGAGCGCCGCCACCACCACCGTAGTGGTGCGCGACGGCGTGGCCACGCTGGGCGGCACCGCCGGCAGCATGGCGCAAAAGGAACTGACCGAAGTCTACGCGCTCGAAGTCGACGGCGTGAAATACGTGACCAACCGCATCGTCGTGGAATCCGCGGCGCCGGCCGATCCGACGGTGGGCGAGCAGATCGACGACGCGTCGGTGACCACGCAGGTGAAATACGCGTTGCTCAGTCACAAGTCCACCAGCGCACTGAAGACCAAAGTCACGACCACCGACGGTGTGGTCAGTCTGACGGGTGATGCCGGTTCCGACGCGGAACGCACGCTCGCGACCAAACTGGCCCTCGGCTTCCGCGGCACCCGCTCGGTGACCAACGACATGACTGTGAAACTCTGAGCGAATCCACGCCCTCGTCCCGCGCCGTCCGCAGGCCAACCCCGATTCGTCCCGTGAAATCAGCCGCCATGACGCGTGCGTCCGGTCCTGCCCGCCTCCCTGCGGGAGGCGGGTCGCGGGTGGCGCCGGAGCCGAGCCGACTCGCCTACACCGCCGGGGCGCGCCGGGGCCTGCGGCCCGTGCGATCCGCGACCGGACGCCCGGAGTCGGCAATCGCATGCCGGCTCCCTCCGCACGACCTCCGATCCATGCCTTCCGCTCCCGCCACCCGTCCCTTTCCCAACCTCTCCGCATGAAAACCAACATCGGTCTCAACGACGAAGCCCGCCTCGAAATCGGCCAGATGCTCAATCTGCTCCTGGCGGACGAGTCGGTCCTCGCCGCCACCCTGCGCGACTACCACTGGAACGTCACCGGCCCGGAGTTCCCGATGTTG